>JBJEQI010000057.1:0-3399 GCA_051881675.1 Acutalibacteraceae bacterium | reverse complement strand
ATGAGACAGCAGATACCCCGAATCAGCATTTTGATCTTGACCCCCGCGCAGGAGGCTTCGATCAGTTTATTTATCAGCTCCTTATCGGTCAGCGCGTTGAATTTGAAGGTCATCTCCGCGCGCTCGCCCGATTTTGCCAGCGCGATTTGCTCATCCATCATAGCCAGCAGCTGCGACTTTAAGCAAAGCGGAGCTATCAGCATCAGCTTGCGGCGGCGGACAAATCTGCCGCCCTTGAGCGCATTGAAAACCGCTCTTACCTCCCTGACGACGCTTTCATTTGCCGTAAACAGCGCAAGATCGGTATAAAGCCGCGCGGTTTTTTCGTTAAAATTACCCGTGCCGACCTGAACGATGTCGCGCCCGCTCTTCATCGCAATATGAATCAGCTTGCAGTGAACCTTATAGTGGGCAAGGCCGTAATAGACCCTGCATCCCGCGTCCTCGAGCCGTCTTGACCAGTCGATGTTATTCTCCTCGTCAAACCGCGCGCGAAGCTCAACCATACAGCTCACCTTTTTACCGTTTTCAGCGGCATACATCAGCTCTCTGACCACCTTGGAATCGCCCGCGACTCTGTAAAGCGAAATGTCGATCGAGCGAACATCGGGGCTGACTGCCGCTTCGTGAAGCAGATCGGTCAGCGCGGTCACATCATCAAAAGGATAGGCAAGCAGCAGGTCTTTTTTCTGTATATGCCGCATGATTCCGCCCTTTTTCAGCCCGCGCGGATACTGCGGAACAAGCGGCGGATAATAATAGGCGGGATACCGATCGGCGGGAAGTCTGCGGCGCAGTTCCCCCGCAAAGGCGAGCGACAGGGGCGTCGTCTGGCGGATCATCTGCATACGCGACAGGCAAAGCACGTCTTTCAGATGGTCGAGAATCTTCGGGCATTTGTGCCCTGAGTATTTCAGCTCGACGGGCGCCAGCTTCTTTCTGACCTCCACCAGCTTGGACATGGTGCGGCGAAAATCCACATCATAGTCATACAGCCCCTCGTCCTCGTCGATATCGGCGTTGCGAATAATCGAAAACACCATGCGCTCGCGGATCTCGAATTTGTGAAAGATTTTATCCGCAAACATCAGCAGCAAATCCTCGATCAGCATAAAGGACAAAACTCCGTTTGACGGCACAAACACGCAGGCGGGCATGGATTTTGTTAAAGGAATGAATCCGAATTTGACCGACTTCTGATTTTTCGGCGAAAGGGTCACTCCCGCCACCGCCGCGCCGTTTTCAAAAAACGGGAACGGATTTTTCTTCTCCACGATAAAGGGCGCGGCAATCGGGGCGATCTCCCGCTCAAAATGCGCTTTCAAAGCGGCATATTCTTCATTCGTGATATTGTCGGCGGTGATGCGGCGAAAAACGCCCGCGCCGTCTTCCATCAGCTGATCGAACACGCGGTCAAGGCTGCCGACCGCCTTTGCCGCCGAGCGGAAAATATCCTCAATCCGGCGGCGAATTTTGTCCGCCCTGCCGCCCTTGCTGACCAGCAGATCGTCGAACGCCGAACCGACCCTCACTCGGAAAAATTCATCGAAATTGCTCTCAAAAATAGATACAAAATTCAGCCGTTCAAAAAGCGGATTGCACTGCTTTTCCGCTTCGGACAGCACCCGAAGGTTAAAGTCTATCCAGGAAAGTTCTCTGTCTATGATGACTTTCGGCCTATCTGCCATTTTACCGCTCTCCTTTTCATGGTTTCATGCGCAACGGTTCATATATATTCATTTTATCATTATTTCCCCTATTTTTCAATATATATTATGCTATGCGGCAGGATATTTTATCAAACGAAAATCTGCTTGACTGGGGTTGTGTTATATATTATAATAATAGAAGGATTATGAAAAATATTGGAATTCATTAACCGCAATGAAAGGAATAGAGATTTATGTGTGGAATAGTCGGCTTTACCGGTCTTCGTCCCGCCGCTCCGATCTTGCTTGACGGGCTCAAAAGGCTGGAATACAGAGGATATGACTCGGCGGGCATCGCCGTATTGAAAAATAACCGCATCTCCGTGAAAAAAGCCAAGGGCAGGCTTGCCACCCTTTGCGAACTGATCGACAACGGAAACGGGCTGGATTCCCCCATCGGCATCGGTCATACCCGCTGGGCGACTCACGGCAAGCCCTCGGATGTCAACTCGCATCCGCATATGAGCGGCGACAAGTGCTTCGCCGTGGTTCACAACGGTATCATCGAAAACTATGCTTCGATCAAGGATGAGCTGATCAAAGAGGGGTATTCGTTCCTCTCCGAAACCGATACCGAGGTCATTGCCAAGCTGCTTGAGAAAAATTACGACGGCGATATGCTCAGCACCGTTTCTAAAACGATTGCTCAGCTCAGCGGCTCCTATGCGCTGGGAATCATCAGCACGCACGAGCCGAATGTTCTTTATGCTGTGAGAAAAGCCAGCCCGCTGATCGTCGGCGTGTCCGAGAGCGGCAACATGATCGCTTCCGACATTCCCGCGATACTGCCCGTGACCCGCGATGTGATCTATCTGAACGACGACGAGATTGTGCGGCTCACCGCCGACACGGTCGAAATCTTCGATCAAAACAAAAACGCGGTGGAAAAAGAGATCAAAACGATCGAATGGGACGTTTCCGCGGCGGAAAAGGGCGGCTACGATCACTTTATGATCAAAGAGATCATGGAGCAGCCGAAGGCTATCCGCGATACGCTCGCTCCCCGCTTGGTGAACGGCGAGATCGTGCTTGACAACCTGAATCTCGACCGCGAAAAGCTGGAAGAATTCCGCCGTATCTGCATTGTTGCCTGCGGCAGTGCTTATCATGTGGGGCTGGCCGGAAAGTATATTATCGAAAAGCTGGTGCGCATCCCGACCGAGGCGATCGTTGCCTCTGAGTTCCGTTACAGCGACCCGATCGTGGATGAAAACACGCTGGTCATCATCATCAGCCAGTCGGGCGAAACCGCCGATACGCTCGAGGCGCTCAAGCTGGCGAAAAAGCGCGGCGCCGAGATCATCTCCATTGTCAACGTGGTCGGCAGTTCGATCGCCAACGAGTCGGATAACGTCATCTACACCTGGGCGGGTCCCGAAATCTCGGTTGCCACCACCAAGGCGTATTCCACGCAGCTGATCGTTATGTATCTGCTGACGCTGTATATGGCGAAAACGCTGGAAATCATCGACGATGAGGCTTATCACAGTTATATCGACGAGCTTTGCCGACTGCCCGAAAAGGTGGAGAAAATTCTGGATCTCAGCCCCGAGATCGAGCAGCTTGCTCAGCGTTACGCGTATCTGGAGCACGCCTACTTCATCGGCAGAAATCTGGATTATGCCGTTTCGCTCGAAGCGTCACTCAAGCTTAAGTAAACCAGCTACATCCATTCCGACGCCTATCCCGC
>JBJEQI010000056.1:0-3404 GCA_051881675.1 Acutalibacteraceae bacterium | reverse complement strand
CACATAGCCGCGCCCGACTCGCGCACCCATTTATGCGTTTCATCCGCGCCCCATGAGCAGGCACTGAACAAAATATCCCTGCCGCAGTTGGCGAGCGCCAGACCCATTTTGCGATAGAGCATCGCGCCGTCAACCAGCGGACTGCGGTTGCAGTAATCGTATTTTAAGTAGTCTACACCCCATTCGGCAAAGGTTTTCGCATCCTCAAATTCGTGATCGTAGCTGCCGGGGTAGTTAGCGCAGGTCAGTGTTCCCGCGCAGGAATAGATACCGAATTTCAGCCCTTTGGAATGAATATAATCGGTAACGGCTTTAATGCCGTTGGGATATTTTGCAGGGTCGGCGACCAGTCTGCCGTTTTCATCGCGCTCGGGCAGCGACCAGCAGTCGTCGATCACGATATAGTTATACCCGCTCGCGGCAAGCCCCGTTTCCACCATTTTATCCGCTGTTTCAAACAGCAGCTGCTCGTTGGCGTTGCCCCAAAATGTATTCCATGAGTTCCAGCCCATGGGAGGAGTGAGTGTAGTCATTTACTCCGCCTCCTTATTTATATCTACCACCTTGCAGCGGTACATCAGGCAGTCATGCGCGGGAATAACGGTGCGCATAGTCGCGTTTTTAACCGTGGTGACCTCGCCCGTCCAGAGGTTGTGCATCTCGAGCGTTTTGCCCGTATGCTCGGCAAGACCGAGCTGGTCGATATGTAAATCAACCTGCAATTCTTTTCCGTCCGCCTCGAAATTGAACACGCCGATCGCAATATCGCCGTTATCCAGCATACGCGCATAAGCGCGCAGGTGCGAATAGCTGAAAATATCGAGTTGGATGACCTGACGGCAGGCAGGATCCTGGTTGATCGCGATAATATCCTTGTTGGTCAGGATCTTCTTGGTTTCCTCGTCCATGTTGCGGATGTCGCAGCCGATCATCAGCGGCGAGCCGAACAGCGCCCATACCGAGAAATGCGTGCGGTACTGCACGTCGCTGCAGCCCGAAAGCCCGACATTGCCTTTGCCGTGCATACCGACGACCAGCATATCCATATCGTTGAAGCAGCCCGCGCCGCCGTAGGGAAAAATCTTTTCCTGCTGATTGACGATGCCGACGATGCTCTCCCAGCTGTCGAAAATATCGCCGGTGGAACGCCACATATTGGAGCCGGTTCCACGGATCCACTCATGCGTTTCATCCGCGCCCCACGAGCAGGCGCTGAGCATAATATCTCTGCCGCAGTTGGCAAGCGCCAGACCCATTTTGCGATAAAGGGTGCTTCCTTTCATCTGCGCGGTGTGGAAGCAATAATCGTATTTCAGGAAATCGACGCCCCACTCGGCGAAGGTCGCCGCATCGTCGAACTCGTGGTCATAGCTGCCGGGATAGCCCGCGCAGGTCAGCGTTCCCGCACAGGAATACATTCCGAATTTCAGCCCTTTGGAATGAACATAGTCGGCGACTGCTTTCATGCCGTTCGGGAACTTGGCGGGATCGGCGACAAGCTTGCCGTTTTCATCGCGATCGTGCAGCGACCAGCAGTCGTCGATAACCAGATAATTATATCCGCAGTCGGCAAGCCCTGTTTCCACCAGCTTGTCGGCGGTTTCGCGAATCAGCTGCTCGTCGATGTCGGCAGCAAAGGTATTCCATGAGTTCCAGCCCATGGGAGGCGTCATTTGTTTCATTTTCACTTGACCTCCGCGTCAAAATATTGTAAACTGATTATAGTATATACCTACTGTTTTGCACAATGGTATATCGTTTCATCTATATGGAATATTGTTTCATTGACAGGAGGATCGGCAATGAATGTTTTCAGCGATGCGCGGCTTACCAACAGCGACCGAAAGGGCAAAGAAGATCGGAATGCTGTCGGCCCGCTCATTCGGAATATTTATATCATTCATTACATAACGGCAGGCAGCGGCTATTTCAAGATCGGCGATATAACCTATTCGGTTTCTGCGGGCGACAGCTTTATCATCCGCCCGTTTACCGAGGTAGAGTATTATTCGGATGAAAACGACCCGTGGGAGTATGTGTGGGTGGATTTTACCGGCGAGCCCTATGCCGATATGCTGGCGCAAACGCAGTTCAGCCATTCCGACGTCATCGGAAAGATCGAGCCCGAGCACATTCTCCGATTCTATCAAATGGCGCGGGAAGCTATCCGAAGCGGCGACTTCAACACCGCCAACGGACTGCTCTGCGCGATTATCGGGGTCTATGCCGACCGCTTCCCGTCCGACCGCGTCAGCGATCCCGAAGATGATTTCTTCAACCGCATGATTCGCACGATCCGCGAACGTTGTCTGCGCGGAAAATTCAATCTCAGCGCGCTCTGCTCCGAGCTGCATATCAGCCGCGCCACCCTGCACCGCATTTTCAAAAAGCGGGTGGGCGTTTCTCCGGGCAAATATGTTATGACGTACCGCATCGAATACGCCAAGGAGTATCTCCGCCACGGGTGTTCGGTAAAAACCGCCGCGCTTTCCTGCGGCTTCAGCGACCCACTGTATTTTTCAAAAGCTTTCACCGCGATTGCGGGCGTTTCCCCGATGCAATACGGCAGGGAACAGCTGGAGAATCAAAAGGCGCAAACCGCACAGACCGCGCAAGGCCGCCCCGACGACCGTTAAGCGCCGCCGCGGCGTATACGGATTTGTGCACACGATTCTATATTGGTAAAACAGCCGTCCGCATTATGCACGGGCGGCTGTTCTTTTGTTATTCCGTGCGCCGCCCGAGCGATCACCGCCCGAGCGGGCGCCGTCTAAACGGCGGAGGAGGTTACTCGGCGGCACCATGTGTGCCGCCCGCCGTCAGTCGGCGGCGACAAAATACCGCTGATACTCCTCGCCTTCGAGCGTTTTCCACAAAAACAGACCGCTCTGCCATCTTTCCCCGCTCTCCGACGCTCCGCCTGCCGTCGGCAACAATTCCGCCGAAAATTCCGCCGTCATATATCCGCGTGGGCTGCCCTGCTTCGGCAGCGAAACCGACCCGGGATTCATGCACACAAACGACGGTCTGCCGCCTGCCGCCTCATGCGACTCGCACTTCGGCACATGGGTGTGCCCGTGGAGCAAAATGTCGCCGTTGTTCAGCGGCGGGAGGTTTTCTTCGTTGAATTTGTGTCCGTGCGTGATAAACACCGTGCGCGAACCCAGCCCCAGCAGGGCATATTCCGCCATGATCGGAAAATCCAGCACCATCGCGTCCACCTCCGCGTCGCAGTTGCCGCGCACACAAAGCAGACTCTCTTTCATCCCGTTGAGCATACCGATGACCGCTTTCGGGTCATACCCCTCGGGCAAATCGTTGCGCGGCCCGTGATAGAGCAGGTCGCCGAGCAAGATCAGCCGCGCAGCCCGCTCGCGCCGATATGCGTCGATCAGCTCCCCGCA
>JBJEQI010000055.1:0-3420 GCA_051881675.1 Acutalibacteraceae bacterium | reverse complement strand
TCCTCATCGCCCGCCTTTTCGCAGGTGACCTGCGCGGGAAGATTTTTCGGCGTTTTGCAGGCCCTAAGAAAGATTTTTCCGCCGTGCATACCCGTGCCTGTGAAATGCCCCGTGCAGTAATCCTGCTTCGACAGATTCAGCACGGCGATCATGCCGCCCGCCTGATATTCGCCGAGGAACGACCCCGCCTGCCCGCCGATGATCAAAACGGGAATTTTGTCTTTATACTGCTTCATGTGGATGCCCGCGCGGTAGCCCGCCGAGCCTTTCACAAACATTTTTCCGCCGCGCATGGCATAGCCCGCCGCGTCGCCGACATTGCCGTCAATCACGATTCTGCCGTCGTTCATGGTATCGCCGACAGCGTCCTGCGCATTGCCGTGAACGGTAATGTCCGCGCCGTTGAGATAAGCGCCGAGCGCGTTGCCCGGAGTGCCGTTGATGGTGATGGCTTTGCCCGACTGCCCCGATGCGATGAATCGCTGACCGCAGCAGTTATTGATCGTAACATCTTTTGCCGATTCCCGAACCTGCTCGTTCAGCTTTTGAAAATGTAATCCTTTTGCGTCAATAGTCACTGAATATCATTCCTTTTATCGTTTGATTGGGGTTATACGGGCGCCGACGCGAGCTTTTTTGCCCGCTCTGACGCGGATAGCGCCATTAGGGTGGGATTTTTGAGCATCAGCTCGAAATCCAGCGAACTAAGCGGCGTTTGATTGCGGATAAGCGAGGTATAGATGCCTGCTTTGTCCACGTTGCCGATCAGTATAAAGCCTTTGAGCAGTCCGTCTTGCAGGAATAGCTTTTTGTAGTTTGCGCCGTCTTTTTCGGTCAGCTCCTCACCCGCATAGCTGCCCGCCGTGACGATATGATACCCGAAAAATCCGATGGCGTTCATCGGCATTGCCTTGTCGAAGATTTCTCGCTTTCCCGCCATGTTTTTTCCCGCGCATTCACCCTGCAAATAGGCGTTGGGCAGCAAGGCGAGAATGCGGTCGCTGTTTGAGGTGATGTCGTGCGATACGGTGCAGTCGCCTGCGGCGTAGACGTCTTTGAGCGAGGTTTTCATGCGCTCGTTAATGATGACGCCGCGCGCGACCTCGGCGCCCGCGTCTTCCATGAGCGCCGTGTTCGGGCGAACGCCGACCGCAGTGATGAGCAGATCGAACGAAAGGCGTTTCCCGCTTTTCAGCACGGCTTCGTTGCCCTTGTATTCCTCTACGCAGTCCCCTAGAATAAACCGAACGCCCTTTTCCTCCAAAAACGTCTGCATCATGCCGGCACCCTCGTCATCGAGAATAGAGGAGAGAATTTTCGGCGCGAGGTCCACTACCGTGACCGAGCGGGCGAGACCGAGCACGCCCTCCATGCATTTCAGGCCGATCAGACCCGCGCCGATGATCAGAATATCGCTGTCCTTCGTAACCGCTTTTTGCAGCGCCAGCGCGCTGTCGAGCGTCATAAAGGTGAATTGGTTTTTGACGGTCTCCAGCCCCTTTGTCGGCGGGATAAAGGGGGAAGAGCCGGTGGCGTTCAGCAGCTTATCATAAGCGATCACGCTGCCGTCGTCAAGCGTTACGGTTTTGCGCTCAGCATCGATCTTTTCAGCCCTTTTGCCGAGAATCGCCGTAACGCCGTTATCGTCATAAAAGCTGTCGGGGCGATATTTCATGCGATCGAGGTCAGTCATCCCGCAAAGAAGATAGGAAATCAGCGGTCTGCCGTAGGTGTGGTGCTTTTCATCGGATATTACGGTGATTTTCCCCGTCTGATCAACCTTGCGGATGCCCTCGATACAGCCGACCGCGGCGGTGGAATTGCCGATGATCACATAGTTTTTTTGTTTTTCTTTCATGCCGCTTTACTCCCTTTCTTCAAAAACAATCGCGTTGTTCGGGCATCCCGCGACGCACCGCGGGGTTCCCTCGCGGGTGGAAACGCACAGACTGCATTTGGTCAGCGCGCCGTCGGCGGTCGGAACCATGGCGCCGTAGGGGCAGACAAGCACGCAGGTGAAGCAGTGAACGCATTTTTGCTTATCAATATGTACCACGCCGTTTGTATCCTTTGACAGCGCGCCGCTGATGCAGGATTTGACGCACAGCGGCTCCTCGCAGTGGCGGCAGTTGACGGCAAAGTTAATACCGTCGCCCTCTTCCACGCGGATGTTGGGGTTGATGACCTTGCCCTTGAGCGCCTTTGCCATATCCAGCTCGCCGCTTTGGGCAAACGCGCAGTTGTATTCGCACAGATGACAGCCGAGGCACCATTTTTCGTTGACATATACTCGTTTCATAATTATTCTCCCTTTTGGGTTCGCAAAAGTCGGTTTATAAAAAGCATTTTATGCGGTCATGCGCGTTATTCGCCCGCGTGCATGATGCCGAGGATTTCCAGCTCCTTTTCGGTCATGCCGATGCCGCGGAGCATAAGGCGGTTGCCCTTCAGGCTTTCGATCGAGTTGATGCCCATGCCGCCCATCATTTCTTTGATCTCGTGGCCCCATGCGCTGACAAGGTTGCACAGCCGCTCGGCACCGATGTCGGGATTCAGCCGCTTGACCAGCTCGGGGCGCTGGGTGGCGATGCCCCAGTTGCACTTGCCCGACTGGCAGCTGCGGCACAGATGACATCCGAGCGCCAGCACCGCCGCCGTGCCGATATAGCAGGCGTCCGCGCCGAGGGCGATTGCTTTGAAAACGTCGGCGCTGCTGCGAATGCTTCCTCCGACGACGATGGACACATTGTCGCGGATTCCCTCATCGCGGAGCCGCTTATCGACCGAAGCGAGCGCGAGTTCAATCGGAATACCGACGTTATCGCGGATTCGGGTAGGAGCCGCGCCTGTTCCGCCGCGGTAGCCGTCGATCGCAATGATGTCGGCGCCGCTGCGGGCGATTCCCGAGGCGATGGCGGAAACATTATGCACCGCCGCGATTTTGACGATAACGGGCTTGGTATAATTGGTCGCCTCTTTTAGCGAAAAGACCAGCTGGCGGAGGTCTTCGATCGAATAAATATCGTGATGCGGAGCGGGGGAGATCGCATCCGACCCCTCGGGGATCATGCGGGTGCGCGAAACGTCGCCCACAATTTTTGCGCCGGGCAGATGCCCGCCGATGCCGGGCTTCGCACCCTGACCCATTTTGATCTCGATCGCCGCCGCCGCGTCGAGGTATTCGGAATGTACGCCGAATCTGCCCGAGGCGACCTGAACGATCGTATTGGCACCGTATTGATAGAAGTCCTCGTGCAGTCCGCCCTCGCCGGTGTTGTAATAAATACCGAGTTCCTTTGCGGCGCGGGCGAGCGACTCATGCGCATTGTAGCTGATCGAGCCGTAGCTCATCGCGGAGAACATGATCGGCAGCGACAGCGTCAGCTTTGGGGTCTTTTTCGGGAGGATTTTTCCCTGCTT
>JBJEQI010000054.1:0-3489 GCA_051881675.1 Acutalibacteraceae bacterium | reverse complement strand
CGACGAGGTGCGCGAGGCGCTTTCCGACCCCATTCACCAGATCATCGACGCTATTCGCTCCACGCTGGAGAATACGCCGCCCGAGCTGGCTTCTGATATCATTGACAAGGGCATCACGCTTGTCGGCGGAACGGCGCTGCTCCCGGGGCTGGATAAGCTGATCGCGCTGGAAACCGCCATTCCCGTCAATATCGCGGAAAACCCGCTGGATTGCGTGGCGAACGGCATCACCAAGCGGCTGGAAATGGAGCTTCCGTTTGATACATACCAAAAGCGCCCGAAGCATTATTAATAGGCGGCTGCCCCCGAAAATACTATCGGTCGTCGCGGCACTTATCCGCCCCGCCGCCGCGCGCTCCTTTGAGCATTTGCGCACACTACCCGACGCGAAGGATGTGAATATATGCGTCTGTTTTTTAAGAGTAAAAAATTTCTCATCATTGCCCTGATCGCTTTGGTGCTGGCTGTAACCCTGACCGTTTGCGGCATTACGGGCGTTTTTTCCGCCCCGCAGTCGAATTTTCTGTCCTCGGTCCTCCGCCCCGTGCAAAACGCCGCGTCGGCGGTGTCGGGCAGCGTCGGTTCGTTTTTTGACAACATGAAGTCGAATGCCGAATCAAGTGAGCGGATCAAGGAGCTGGAAAACGAGCTTGCCCGCAAGGACGAAAAGCTCAAGGATTATGAAAACGCGATGCGCCAAAACGAGTTTTACAAGGAGTTTCTGAATATTAAGGAGGAGCATCCCGATTTCAGCTTCACCTCAGCCATGATCATCGCCAAGGATACCTCCGACCCGTTTTTCACCTTTACGATCGACAAGGGAACGCTCGACGGCGTGTCGGTGTTTGATCCCGTGATCACCTCCGCCGGCGTTGTCGGCTACATCCGCGACGCCTATTCGACGCAGAGCGTGGTGATGACGGTCTTAAATCCGTCGATCAATATTTCCGCCTCGGACAACCGCACAAGGGACACCGGCAACATCTGCGGCAGCATGGAGTACGCCCAAAAGGGCATGACGCTGATGCAGTATGTCCGCAGCACCAACACGATCGCCTCGGGCGATTATGTCGTCACCTCGGGAACGGGCGGCGTCTTCCCCGCGGGGCTGATTATCGGCACCGTCGACGAGGTCAAAACAGGCAAAAACACCGTGAGCTGCTATGCCACGATCAAGCCGATACAGGATCTTTCGCATATTTCCGACGTAATGGTCGTCACCGACTTCAGCGGAAAGGCGAAATGATCTTTTCGCGGCTGAAAGGCAAATTCCGCACTTAATTCTATCCGAAACGATCAAAAAACAGGTGGTGAGTGAATGAACAGTCAAAAACGACCCGTTGTTTATGTCGGCTACGGCATTTTGATTCTGGCGGCGTATCTGGTTCAATTCACCCCGCTGATGCCGCGCCTGTTCGGCGCCTATCCGATGCCGCTGTTAATGGTGACAATCATCGCCGCCATGTTTGAGCGGGATATGACCGCGGGAATCATCGGGCTTTGCTGCGGCGTGCTGTCCGACATCCATATGCTCAACGGCTCGGGGCTTCATGCCATTTTGTATATGTTCGCCGCCGTGATCATCAGCCTGCTGGTGGAAACCTTGCTGCAAAACAACCTGCTCGGGCTTTGCTGCGTCAGCGCAGTCGTCTTCGCAGTCAATTCGCTGATCGAACTTGTAACAAAATCCGGGCTGACAAGCGGATTTTTTTCACTGTATATAAACAGCTATTTTCGCAGTGCGGCGCTCAGCTTCGTCTTCACCGTTCCGCTGTATTATCTAATCGGGTGGATTTTCGGCTACCCCCTGCGGTATAAGCGCCCCGTCGGCGTAATCAACAGCCGCCTGAAAAAATACCGCACCAACCGCAAAAAGCGCGGCGCTGTCAACAGAAAAGACTATTAAATCCTCGGGCTCCGAAACATTCGGCAAACAAGCGTCCGCTCAAAACCGTCATCTTCAATAAGGACAAGCCATATGTATTTTGAAAAACCGAAACCCAAAAAAGAATCCGGCAATCTCCGCGCTTTCATCTCGATTGCGCTTGTTTTGGCGATCCTTTTTGTCTATGCGGGCAGGTTGATCAGCTTGCAGGTTTTCGGATACAGCTACTATCACCGCCGCTCGGACATCAAGTCGGCGCAAAGCGTTGCGATCAAGGCAAGCCGCGGCGAGATTCTCGACCGCTACGGCAGGCCGATCGCGGTGAACCGCGAAAGCTACAATATCGTGTTCGATTCGGCATATATCTCCATGAAGCAGATCAATACGGTCATCTGCCGCCTCGCCGATCTTTTGACAAAACATAAAAACAAATGGCGCGACAAACTGCCGATTTCTCAAACCGCGCCCTATACCTTTACCGAAAAAGCGGACTCATTGGAAGTCACCGCGCTCAAATCGGTGCTGGGGCTGAATCATTATGCCACCGCGCAGAACTGCGTGGACACCATGATCGAAAAATACGGGCTGCAAGGGTATACCCTTGCCCGCCGCCGTATGCTGATGGGCGTTCGCTACTCGATGGAGGCGGAGGATTTTTCCGTTTCCTACCCCTACACCTTTGCCAACGACATCAGCGAGGAGGTCCGCTCGGTTCTGCTGGAGCAGTCGGGGAAATTCCCCGGCGTGAAGATTGAGGAATCCAGCGTGCGCGATTACGTCGAGGGCGACATTTTGGCGCAGATTCTCGGCAATATCGGCCCGATCTATGCGGAGGACTGGGAAGAGCTGAAAGCCAAAGGCTATTCTTATAACGATTATGTCGGAAAAAGCGGCGTGGAAGCGGCTTTTGAAGACAATCTCCGCGGCGTCGACGGCGTGAAAAAAGTGCTGACCGATTCCAAGGGCAACGCCGTTGAAGAGGTGATCGAGCGCGAGCCGCAGGCGGGCAATACCGTCATGCTGTCGATCGACCTGAACCTCCAGCGGGTCACGCAGCGCTCGCTGGAAAAGCTGATTCTCAGTATGCGCAACAGCAAAATGTATGCCACATCGGGTTCGGTGGTTGCCATCAATGTCAATACGGGAGAGGTTCTCGCCGCCGCCAATTACCCGACTTATACCATGTCGGAATACGAAAAGAATTACAGCGGGCTGGCGAACGATCCCGAAAAGCCGCTGTTTAACCGCGCGTTTTACGGCAACTATCCCCCCGGCTCGACTTTCAAGCCCGTTATCGCCGCAACCGGACTGACCACGGGAACGATCAAAAGCACCGACCGGATTTATTGCAGCCGTTTCTATACTTATTATAAAGATATGACTTTCCGCTGCATGCACTATCACGGTGACCTCAGCGTGACGGGCGCGCTGTCGCAGTCGTGCAACTACTTTTTCTACGACGTCGGTCGCCGAATCGGCATTGAAACGATGAACAAATACTGCGAGCGCGCAGGTCTCGGCGTTAAAACCGGCGTTGAAATCGGCGAATCGGCAGGCGTTTTAGCGGGTCCGTCTTATGCCAAATCTATCAACGCCGAGTGGTA
>JBJEQI010000053.1:0-3522 GCA_051881675.1 Acutalibacteraceae bacterium | reverse complement strand
TCTAGCGCGCTGATTTCCGAGTGCTGCAAAGCCATGCTGAACGAGGTGCTGTAAAAATACAGCAAGGATAAATAAGGGCGCTTCGGCAATAATAGTACCGATAAAATCCGTTGCCCGCGACCGTTTCGCGGCGGTGCGGCAATGAATCGGGAAGCGAGGCGCATAAAATGATCTGGATGAAGATTGTTGCATCCGCATGGATCGTTTCGGACATACTGCTCGGAATGCTGATGGCGGGGCGGGCAAAATGCAAAAACCGCTACGATACGATCAAAGATAACGAACAGCAGGAGATTTTTCTGAAACAGATGAACGACTCCAAGCGGAATTTGTAACGCAAAAAGTTATGTTGAAAAAAAGCGCGGAATATGTCATAATAAAAATATTCAGAGCCGCATCGATGCGTTGCGGCTGTATTTTCAGGGGGTATTTTTATGAAGAAGCTTAAAAGACTGTCATCCGCGCTCATCGCCATTGTTATGCTGGTTTTGCTGGCGTCGTGCGGGAACGCCGAACCTGCCAAAGAGTTCTCCAGAGGCACCGTCAGCGATAATGTTTATCACAGCGATTTTGCCGAGCTGACCTTTGCGCCGGGCGGGGACTGGGTGTTTGCGACCGATGATGAAATCGCGCAGATGATGAATATCGGCGCAGAACTGATGAAGGATCCCGAGGCGATGAAAAAAGCCATGGAGAACAGCGGAAGCGTTACCGATATGCAGGCGGCGTCCGCCGAGGAGGGGACCAATGTTATTATTACCTATGAGAACCTCAAAAAAGCGGGCCGCAGCGGAATGTCGTCGAAAAATTATGCTGAAGCGGTGAAAGCGCAGATTTCCGCCAACGCGAGCAGCGAGCTGAATTATAAGTTTTCGGATATTCAGACCGTGACCCTCACGGGCGAGGAATTCAGCAGCTTTATTTCTACTGCGGTGTACGGCGATGTTAAAATTTATCAGAAATTTTATGCCAGAACGATCGGTGATTATGCCGTCAGCATCGCCGCAACGGTGCAGTCGCCCGATCAGTTTGCCGCGATCGAAGCGATGTTCAGCGCCGCCGAAGCCAAATAATTTGCAATATTGGCAATAATCAAAACAGCTCTCTCACGGCTTGGAGCGTGAGGGGCTGTTTTTGTTTGTATCGGAGGCATTGAGCGCAAAATTGCCGCTTTTCGGGGAAGAGACGATCGCTTTGGGGGAAGAATCGGCTGCTTTGCGGGCGATCATCCGTGCGGATTGTTGCGGCAGTCTTCCGCGTAGCGGCTCGGGGTCATTTGGAACTGCTTTTTGAAGCAGCGCGCAAAGTAGCCGGGGTCAAAGATGCCGCACTGAGCCGCCGCCTGAGTGACGCTGCACCCCTCTGACAGCAGCTTCCGCGATTTTTCCAGCCGCAGAATCTTGATATATTCGGCGGGGGGCAGACCTGTCTGCGATTTGAATTTTCGCGAAAAATAGGCGCTGTCATACCCGAAACGGCGCGCAAGCGCGGTGCAGGAGATCTCGCTGCAGCAGTGTTTATTGATATAATCGATCACATCGGCGAACTGCCTGTCTGCCGCGGGCTCGGGGGCGGACTGCGCGGCGCACACTCGCCATATTCTGCCGCAAAGCTCATAGACGGCGCCGCTGATCGCGAGTGGCGTTGCCTCATCGGGATGATGAATCTCGCCGATGATCTTTTCCACCGCGGCGACGGCATCTTTGTCGGCGGTTTTGTGCCTGAAGCTGATTTTTTGCTCCTGCGCGGCTTGGAACAGCTCAGTAACCCTCGGCACGGCGTTTTCAAACACGGGAAGCTCGAACATCAGGGTGTAATAGCTGACGGTCGACTGCTCAGTGTAGCCCATATGCAGCTGGGCGGGCGGGATGACCGCCAACTCACCCTCTTTGAACACGAGCTTTTCATCGCCGAACAGCACCGTCATTTCGCCTGAAATCACATATAAAATCTCCATGCGCTCATGCCAGTGGATTTCAAACGCTAAGCTGTTGCAGCCGTGCAGCTGTGCGTCGAGCAGCTTGACGGGGATGCCGTTGTATAATATCGGCGTCAGCTCCTTTTTGGAATCGAGAAACATTTTGCGCACCTGCCTTGAGGATGAATATAAAAAGTCAAATTTGTACTACCGAAGGTCAAAATAGTCATGGAACCCGATTACTATATAATGATACACTGTTTACAGTGAAAATGCAATGGCTATTTCGCATTTTTGCGCATAATACAAGGAAAAAGGTGATTATTTATGATGAAAGTCGGCGTTTGCGTCGTATTCGACGCGATCGAAACTATGGAGAAAAAGCTCGAAGACATCATCCGCGAGGGGTTTGATAATTGTCAAATTATTTCGTGGGATCCGAGCATTCGTACCGAGGAAAATGCCGCCCGCCTGAACCGTCTGTTCGGCGAAAAGGGCGTGAGTGTTTCGGCATTCTGGTGCGGTTGGGACGGGCCCTGCACCTGGAATTTCTACGAGGGTCAGCGCGAGCTCGGTCTGGTTCCGCCCGCATATCGCGAGATGCGCGTGGGCAACCTTTGCGAGGGCGCGGATTTTGCCGCGAAGCTCGGCGTTAAAAACGTGGTCACGCACATGGGCTTTATCCCCGAAAATCCGAACGACCCGCTGTTTGACGGCTTTTGCGATACGGTGCGCCGCGTTGCGGAGCATTGCAAGCGAAACGGTCAGAATCTGCTGTTTGAAACCGGGCAGGAAACTCCTGTTACCATGATGCGCGCGTTCGAGCAGATCGGCTGCGACAATCTCGGCGTCAACCTCGATACGGCGAACCTCATCCTTTACGGCAAGGCGAACCCCGTTGACGCGCTGGATGTGTTCGGTAAATATGTGATGAATCTTCACGCGAAAGACGGATTTTATCCCACAAACGGTCACGATCTCGGTCGTGAGGTGGCGATCGGCGAGGGCAAGGTCGACTTCGTCGGCGTGCTGGGCGGGCTTTACCGCCTCGGTTATGACGGATTCGTCACGATCGAGCGTGAATGCGAAGGCGAAGAGCAGATCGCGGACATTCGAAAGGCAAAGACCTATCTGGAAGACATCATCAGCAAATTAAAATAAGACGGATTTTGAAGATTTACGGAGGTTGATACATATGTTAAAGGTAGCATTAGTCGGCGTCGGCGGCATCAGCGGCGCGCATATTCCCGCATGGAAGAATATACAAGAGACGGAGCTTGTCGCGATCTGCGATATTCGCGAGGGGCAGATGGCGCCGCACGAAAATGTGCGCAAATACACCGATTTGGATGAAATGCTCGAGCGGGAGCAGATCGACATTCTCGACATCTGCCTGCCGACATATCAGCACGCGAACGCCGCGATCAAGGCGATGGACAAGGGCATTCACGTTATCTGCGAAAAGCCGATCTCGCTGGAGCGCGCGGATGTAAAACGGATCTACGAAGCGGCGAAGAGGAACCGCGTTCGGTTCATGGTCGCGCAGGTCGTGCGCTTTTGGGATGAGTATGAATATCTCAAAAATTTGATCGACTCGGGCAAAT
>JBJEQI010000052.1:0-3524 GCA_051881675.1 Acutalibacteraceae bacterium | reverse complement strand
TTTTCTGTCGCACCGTAAAAATCTGTTACACTCAGTTTTTCATTAAACAGCGCCTTGTGGGCTTTGGAATTGCTGTTGTGACTGCCGATATGCGCTTCGGAAATGATTTCCGCTGTGGCTGAATCAATTTTTTCATTAAACAGCGCCTGATGCGCCGACGCATCCTCGATGTGTGCCGTGAGACTGTCGTTTGCCGCGCTCGCATTATACGCGCCGTCCTCCCAGCGCTGAACGTCCGCCGTATTGATGGGATCTGTGTCCGTCCAAATTTTTCTTTCGTTTTCCGCCATTATTCTTCGCTCCTTATCGTAAGTTTTGTTTTAACGCCGTCTGACTCAATGCGGTAAACCGTGCCGACGATGTCTGCTTTCTGATCGCTGTTGCATACGGCAACGGTGTCACCGAGTTCTATGCGCGGGTCGCTCATGATCTCGAAAGTACGCTCGACGCGCGTGCGCCGAAACCAGTTATATATCCAGTCGAGGTCACCGTCTTCAACCGCGTCGCCGTAACCCGCAATACCTGTTATCAGATAACTTTTGATGCTGAATACGTTTTTACCGTTTGCATACCGTTTTCGGCGAACGTTCGGCACGTCGACAAATTCAATGCACTCCTCCGCCGTTACGTCAAAGCCCTGGTCGATTTTATTCCCGTCGCTGTCGTACAAACGGCGGCGAAAAACCGCGTTTGTCGCATAGCATGTATCCGCCGCGCCCGCGGGCGCGTCTTTGCCGTGAAGCTTCAGATAAATCTTTTTGTCGGCGTCTTTATAATCGACGGCGGCAGTATAGACCCCGCTCCCGACGGCGCTGAAATCGGGATATTTGAAATCCGCGCTTTTATAGCATTCAAACCGTGAATCGGCGGAGCTTGTCAGCCATCGGCAGGAATAGGACTGAACCTCGACGACGTCGGGCATTTTGCGCAGCGTCTTTTTGCAGCTGATGATCCGATCCTCACCGACAGTAATCACTGTCGAATCGCCGATCCGCTGAAATACGCGCAGATCGCCGCTGTCGTCATAGCAAAGACAGGTGCCGCTGACCGTGCAAAATTCATTGACCTGATCGGCGACCGACGCGCCCCTGAGCGGGCGAAGTCCCTTATCGACGGTCATCACGCGGATATAATCCCCGCTTTCGTTCGCGGCAAAGTCGCCCAGAACGTCGGGAAACATCTTTTTTATAAAATCAAAATAAGTTCGCTTTGCCGAATCGTATTCCGCTTCATTGAAGTTGCCGAGCTTCCCGCTGAGCCGCGAGGACAGATCGTCCTGCGCGGATATGCCGACGACGCCTTTTTCCTCCGAAGCGGATTTCACAATATACTCGCCGCCGGGAAACAGCTCTTCAAATTCCTCGGTTTTTATGCCCGTCCTCGCGTAAATCTTTGCGCCCTCGCTGTATGCGGCGGGCGGCAGATCGTATAGGTTAAAAAACGAAAACGACAGCTGATTCGACGACGGCGTTCCGATTCCGTTGCTGTTGTCCGATTCCAGTTCCTTGAGAGTGTTCGGCAGCTTAACGATCGCGTCGTTGTTGATGACAAACGACATTTCGCCGAAGAACAGGCGGCTGATCACCGCGCGGGTTTTCGGAGCGCTCCATTTGACGATCGTCACCGCGATATACTCGCAGTTGAGCGCGCCGAGGTCTTTCATGCGGTAAACGGGATCGGTGTTGTTCTGCACATGGTCGACCAAATATTTATCCTCTCCCGTATCGGGGTCGGTGCCGAAGCACTGAACGGCAAATTCAACAGCGAAATCGCCGTTTTGACAGCGGCTGGAGAATCCGAACTCGGTATAGGCGGGCGCGTCCCCGCCGCTCAGAACAACATGAAAACTGAGCTTCTGATTCGTCGTAAAGATTCCGTTTTCGTCCGACAGCTTGCTTGAACGCGCGGCTTTGTCCGTGATCGGGTTGGTATGAAAGTACATGGCGCCGTTTCGATTGGTGTTGCAGGAAAACACCGTCACCGCGTCCCCCTGCGCCCGATACAGCCCGTCGTAGCCGCTCTTGACCGCGTGAAAAAACTGCGGCTGCGGCTGATCCTCGATCCGCGCTCCGTTCGGTACAAATTCAAACTCCCACGCAAGCTTGTATTGCCCCGCTGCAATCAATTCATTGTATTTTTCTGTTCCTGCGTGCATATCCGCCCTCCTACATCTCGATCAGGGAAAAACTGACACTGTCATAGACCGTCGTTCCGTATTTCCTTTTTTTGGTGTATTTGAGATCGCTGTTGTACATTTTATAGCTTTCCGGCTTGCCGCTGAGATCATTATACAGAACTACCGTATGCCGAATATCGGTTTTGCCGACAACGCCCGCCAGCTTTCGAAACTGCTCTTTTGTAATGTCTTTCGCCTTTAGTTCGAGAGTTCTCTTTTTGACAGGATGAGTAATGATCATGGTATCGTTTGCATTTCGATAAGCGTCAACAATCCAGCTGTATGTTCCGCCGAACGGCTCGCTGAAAAACTCAAGCGACACGCCGTCGATCACTACTTTGAAATCATCAATCAATTTGAATCCTATCCTTTCGTTAAAAAATGGTATAATAAAAGCACCCTAACCGAAGTTAAGATGCTTGTTTCTGATTTTGTAAGAATCAGTCAGTGCAAACACTAACGGGGAACCGCGATACTCTTTGCAACATAAAACTGCCCTCGATTAAAAGAGCAGTTTTGCCCTAATCATTGTCAAAACGAATTGTTAGAGTGTCAGAATAAAATCGATCATCGAGATCATAGCGATCATGACACATAAGCTCAAACTTGATTTCATTGATGTTCTGTATGTTGCTTGTTTCTAAATCTGAAACACTTAAGTTCAAGTATGTATTATACCTTTCGCCGGGAGCAACAAACGCCAAATAGTCATTGACTAATCCATGTGCGTCAACCTCTATGCCATTGACATATATCGTTTCCTGCTTAATAGCATAGTTTTTGTCCGAATTATTTACAACTTCCAGTGATACAAACATATCAACACCGCAAAAATAGATTTGGACATTGTTTTTATCCATAAGTAATTCGTGGGTAGAAGTAGCTGTTACAGGTTCGTCTTGTGCTATCGTTGTTTTATTTTCTGCCGATTCCTGCACTGGTTCTATTGTTGCTTTATTTGTAATCGTTATCCAAAGCACCAGCGCCGCCAATATAATAATGCCCACGGGGAAAATGATGCGAACAGCCAGATCGGTCTTTTTGCCCGCACGTGCGGCGGAGTTATACAGTTCATCTGCTTCAGACATAATATGACCGCAATGATGGCACACTTTGTTTCGCTTTGGCACTTTGTTACCGCATTCACTGCACTTAATCATAGACATATGCTGTTTCCCCCTGTTTATATATGATTACTATTATCATATATGAACAGGGGGATTTTGTCAATATAATTTCCTTTATGTCACAAATCCGCCGATGCCATAATCGCTGCTTCTGCGGGATTCCGCATCAAAATACGGCTGGTATTCGCGCGCAAACTGTTCGGGCGTATCAATCAGCCTTT
>JBJEQI010000051.1:0-3542 GCA_051881675.1 Acutalibacteraceae bacterium | reverse complement strand
GCGCCGCCCGATGAAGTGATCATGCAGCCGGCCGGCATACTGATCAAGCGCCGCGGCGCACTGCTCAGCGCCCGCTCGGAGCTGCTGATCGCATACGCCGGTATCACCGCCAACATCGCGCTCGCGCTGATTGCCGCGGCAGTGTATATTGCATTCGGCTGTGAAACCGCGATTTTGCTGTCGGCGGCAAATCTCTGCGCGGCGGCTTTCAATCTTCCGATCATCAAGGGGCTGGACGGCTACGATATTGCCGAAAATCTGCTGAAAAGGCGACTTCCCGTTGTCACGGCGGACCATATGCTGAAAGTGATTTCCGTGCTGAACATTGCCGTTCTCGGCGCGTTTTGCCTGTATTTGTTCGTGTGGGGGAGGGCGAGCGTGTCGCTTATGATCGGATTTCTCTATCTGGTCATACTGGCGCTTATGGGATTCCGCCGCTGAATACAGGCAAAATGCGGAATGTTATAAATTCAGCTGATTTTGTTGACAAAGCCGTCGGGATTTGCTATAATAATAGGAACAAATTAAAGGACTGTTTTTATAATGATAAAGTCAATGACCGGCTACGGCAGAGCCGCTGAAATTGTGGATAACGAATCATTAAACGCGGAGATCACCGCCGAGATCCGTTCGGTGAACCACCGCTATTTTGAGTTTTCCGCTAAAACCCCGCGCGCGTTCGCGTTTTTGGACGATAAGCTGAAAAGCTTTGTCGCCGAGCGCGTCACACGCGGCAAGGTCGAGGTGTTTGTTTCGGTTAATCTGCTCGATGCGTCCGCCTCCCGCGTTTCGGTCAATCTTCCGCTTGCCAAGGCGTATGCCGACGCTCTGCGGGCGGTCGGTGAGTGCGCGGGGCTGTCGGCGGACTGCTTTTCCGCCGCCGAGATTGCGAAATTTCCCGATGTGCTGAGCGTGGAAAAGGCAGAGGTTGATGAGCAGCAGTTGACCGAGGCGGTTCTCGGCGTGCTGGAAAAAGCGGTGGAGAAGTTCGTCGCCATGCGCGAGCGCGAGGGCGAGCGCCTGCGGGAAGATATTGCCGCGCGGTGCGAAACGATCGCCGCTTTTGTGGAAAAAGTCGAGAAGCTCTCCGCCGAATCGGTCGTCAGCTACCGCTCGCGGCTGGAGCAAAAGATGCGCGAGCTGCTCGATAAGGTTCAGGCGGACGAGCAGAGGCTCATCACCGAAACAGCTGTGTTCGCCGATAAAATCGCGGTGGATGAAGAAACTGTCCGTCTGCGCAGTCATCTGCGCCAAATGGAGGAAATGACGCGCGGGGAGGAGCCTGTCGGCAGAAAGCTGGACTTTTTGGTGCAGGAAATGAACCGCGAAACCAACACGATCGGGTCCAAATCCGTGTCGTTGGAAATCACGCAGATCGTGGTCGACATGAAATCCGAGATTGAAAAGATCCGCGAGCAGGTTCAAAATATCGAATAATCAAAGGCGGGAAATCCTATGAAGCTTATCAATATCGGATTCGGCAATCTGGTGAACGCCGAGCGAATTATTTCGGTCATCAGCCCCGATTCTGCGCCTGCAAAGCGCATTATCGGCGAGGCGAGGGAAGACAGGCGCTTGATCGACGCGACGCAGGGGCGGCGCACCCGCGCGGTGATCATCACCGACAGCGATCATGTCGTGCTGAGCTATCTTCTGTGCGAAACGATCGCGGCGAAGCTGTCCGACCCGAACGCCGCCGAGGTGTAGCGTTTTAACTGTCATCATATTTATTTTATATATCGAAAGGTCTTTATTATGAGCAAACTGATTCTGTTTCAGGGTGATTCCATCACCGACGCAGGAAGAGATTACGGCAACCCCCAGTCGCACGCGGGCACGGGCTATCCCACACTGGTAAAAGCGCGCCTCGGCTTTGATCACCCCGGTGAATATACTTTTATCAATAAGGGTATCGGCGGCAACCGCATCCGCGACGTGTATGCCCGCATTAAAGCGGATATTATCAACTTAAAGCCCGATTATATGAGCCTGCTGATCGGCGTCAACGATATTTGGCACGAGATCGATTCGCAGAACGGTTCCACCCCCGAAATGTTCGACAAGGTCTACCGCCTGCTGCTCGATGAGATTTTCGAGGCTCTGCCCGACATCAAAATCATGCTGCTGGCGCCGTTTGTGCTGCACGGCAGCGCGACGATGAGCTTCGAGGGCCGCCCCGACAAGTGGGAGCGCTTCAAAAGCGGCGTTGCGGCGCTGGCAAAGGTCGTCGAAAAGATCGCGGAAGACTACTCGCTCCCGCTGATCACCTTGCAGGAAAAGTTTGATAAAGCCTGCACGCTCGCCGAGAACGCGTATTGGCTCGCCGACGGCGTTCATCCCACCGCTATGGGTCATGAGCTGATCGCGCGCGAGTGGGTCAAGACGTTTAACGAATTGAAATAAACAGTCGGGGAGTATCTATGAAAAAAGGCAGTCTGTTTATTTTGTCGGGTCCTTCGGGAATCGGCAAGGACACCGTTCTGGGGGAGCTTTTGGCGGTGCATGACGACATCCGCCTTTCGATCTCCTCCGTCACCCGCAATATGCGTGACGGCGAGATCAACGGCGAGAAATATAACTTTATATCGCGCGGCGAATTTGAACAAATGATCGAGAACGACGAGCTGCTCGAATACAACGAGTATCTCGGAAACTATTACGGCACACCGAAAAAACCGGTTTACGATATGCTGAATCGCGGGTTTGACGTCATTTTGGAAATCGACGTCAACGGCGCGGACAAGGTGGCTAGAAAGGCGCCCGAGGCGGTGCGGATATTTATGATGCCGCGGTCGATCGAGGTGCTGTATCAGCGGCTAAAAAAACGCGGCACCGAGGATGAAGAAACCATCCGCCGCAGAGTTGCGCAAGCCGTGCGGGAAATGGCTGCCGCCGAGCGGTATGACTATGTTTTTGTCAACGATCGGCTCGAAGACGCGGTGAATGATTTTTATGCGATCATCAGGGCGAACGCTCTGTTGAAAGAGAATATGAACGATTTTATCAACGAGGTGAACAAAAATGCTCAATCCTTCCATTGCTAAGCTTATCAAGAATTACGACAGCCGCTATCAGCTGGTTGTTGACGTTGCGAATCTTGCCCGTCACATTGCCGACAAGGCGGAGAGCGAAGGCAAAATTCTGGTTGAAAAGCCGGTCAATACCGCTTTGAATCAGCTCGCCGAGCGTTTCGACGACTGAGTTTTCAATTGCCGTTTTTAGAAAAGTCAGGAGGTTTCCTGGCTTTTTGGCTTATTTTGCTTAAATTTTTCAAAGGGAGGGGAGTCGGAATGAACAGCCCGCTGATTGCCGAGGTTCATGTGGAATCGGCGACGCTCGGCTTTGATAAGCCGTTTTCTTATCTGGTGCCGTTTGATATGGCGGATAAAATCGCCGTCGGTCAGCGTGTCAGCGTGCCGTTCGGGCGATCGAATAAGAAGCGCGTCGGCGTGATTACCGCGCTGCGGCAGAGCGGCGAAAAGCTCTCGGTCATCAAGCCGATCGCCGCGATCATCGACTCCGTCCCTTTGCTGACCGACGAG
>JBJEQI010000050.1:0-3589 GCA_051881675.1 Acutalibacteraceae bacterium | reverse complement strand
CATGAAGCTGCTGTGCGATATGCAGGAGAGCGGCAACATTGACCCCAAAAACGCCGTTGCCAAAAACGGAAAGGTGTATATCCGTATTCCCGCCGCCCGTGCGGGAGCTGGGAAGATCACACTGACTCTGCAGGGAACATTCAGCGAGATGGACGCCGTCACCGATTATCATGAGGATATTTTGCCGGGCAAAATGGTGCAGGTGGTAGCGGTAACGGCGGAGGATACGCTGGTGGTGCGCCCGCTCGGATGAACGGGGCGGATTTAAGCACACTGCCGCTATACGGGAAAATTCAGTCAAACCCTGTCGGATCGGTTCCGAATACGAAAAAACGGATTAGAATCGGTCCGCAGTGTATAAAATATTTTTAGGAGGAATAATTTATGTCACCAACAGTAGTCATCACATTAGTCGTCATCGCGGTACTCTTGCTGTCGCTTATGCTTGTAGCGCTGACCCGATTCCGCAGATGTCCGTCGGATAAGGTACTCGTTATTTACGGTAAGGTCGGTACCAACAACGACGGAACCAGCCGTTCGGCAAAGTGTATTCACGGCGGCGCGGCGTTTGTATGGCCGGTGTTCCAGTCGTATCAGTATCTCGACTTAACGCCGATGTCGATCAACGTCGACCTCGCCAACGCGCTTTCGCATCAGAATATCCGCGTCGATGTTCCTTCGCGGTTCACCGTCGGTATTTCGACCGAACCGGGCGTGATGCAGAACGCGGCGGAGAGATTGCTGGGACTCAGGCTCAACGAGATTCAGGAGCTGGCAAAGGATATTATTTTCGGTCAGCTGCGTTTGGTTATCGCGACCATGGACATCGAGGAGATCAACACCGACCGCGATAAGTTTCTGGAGGCGGTTTCGCACAATGTTGAAACCGAGCTGAAAAAGATCGGTCTGCGGCTGATCAACGTCAACGTCACCGATATTACCGACGAGTCGGGCTATATCGAAGCGCTCGGTAAGGAGGCCGCCGCAAAGGCGATCAACGACGCGAAAAAAATGGTTGCCGAGAAGAACCGCGACGGTTCGATCGGCGAGGCGATGGCTGTTAAGGATCAGCGAATCAGCGTAGCCGAGTCGAACGCCTCGGCGATCGCGGGTGAAAACGAATCTAAAGCGGCGGTTGCCATGTCGGACGCCGCCCGCCGTGAAAAAGAGGCGGAGGCTCAGCGCCGCGCCGTATCGGCGGAGAAGATCGCGGCGGCTAAGGCGCTGGAGGATGCGTATATCGCCGAGCAGGAAGCGGAAAAGGCGCGTGCCGCAAGAGAGCTTGCCACCAAGCAGGCGGATATTATCACCGCGGCGAAGATCGAGAAAGAGCGCAAGGAGCTGGAGGCGGAAGCCGAAGCGGAGCAGGCGCGCAGAAAAGCGCGCGGTGAAGCGGACGCTATTTTCGCCACTATGGAAGCGCAGGCGCGCGGCGCGCAGGAGATATTGGTCAAGCAGGCAGAGGGCTTTAAAAAGGTCATTGAAGCGGCAGGCGGCGATGCGGAAGCGGCGATTCAGCTGATGATGGTCGATAAGATCGAGGAGCTTGTTAAGATACAGGTTGAGGCGATCAAGAACATGAAGATCGATAAGATCACCGTTTGGGATTCGATGAACGGCGAGGGTAACTCTCCCACAACCGCGAATTTCCTTTCGGGCATGATGAAATCGCTCCCCCCGCTGAACGAGGCATTCAAAATGGCGGGCGTTAAGATGCCAGACTTCCTGATTCAGGATATTAACGACTCCACCGAAAAGGCGGTTGAAAAAGCGCTGGCGGACGACGCGGCAGCAGTGCAGACCGCGGAGCCGTCGATCGAAACAGCGGCTGAATAACCCCGCGCTGTAATCGGCTGCGGTACATACCGAGAGAAACTTTTAAGCCGCACTGACCGAATATTGCGGCGGTGCGGCTTTTGCCGCGCGGCAGGAGGCTTTTAGCCCCGCTTTGCAAAAATAAACAACGGAGGACCACCGATATGGAAGAAATACTGCAAAAAGTTTTGGATTGGCTCACGTCTTTCGGGCTGACGCTGCTGATCGCGCTGGCGGTGCTGGTCGGCGGGCTGCTGCTCGTGCGCCTGCTGGTCGGAATGCTGAAAAAATCGCGCGGCATGAACCGCATTGAGGGGAGCGCGCGGCAGTTTTTGCTCAGCTTTATCAAGATCGCGCTGAATATCATCGTGGTTTTTTCCGCCGCGATCATTATCGGATTTCCCGCCGCGTCGATCGTGACGATGCTTGCCTCCGCGGGCGTTGCGATCGGTCTGGCGCTTCAGGGCGCGCTGAGCAATTTTGCGGGCGGCATGATGCTGGTCATCTTCAAGCCGTTTCGCATGGGCGATTATATCACCGCCGAGGGGTATTCGGGAACGGTCACGAACATTTCGGTGTTTTATACCACGATCAAGACCGACGAGAATAAAAGCGTGACGCTGCCGAACGGCGGTCTGACCAATGCTGCGATCGTCAATTCGTCGGTCAACGGAACCCTGCGCGTCGATCTGACCTTTGCGGTCGGTTATAACTCCAATGCCGAAACGGTGCGGTGCGTTCTGCTTTCGGCTGCCGCCGCCCTGCCGCAGGTGCTGGAGACCCCGTCGCCCAAGGTGGTGCTTGCCGCGACGGCGGATTCGGCGCTGGAGTTTTCGCTTCGCGCCTGGTGCCGCT
This sequence comes from Acutalibacteraceae bacterium, assembly GCA_051881675.1. GTDB lineage: Bacteria > Bacillota > Clostridia > Oscillospirales > Acutalibacteraceae > CAKRRH01. The sequence goes on along the minus strand of JBJEQI010000050.1, from coordinate 919 downwards.
CGGAGGATTACTGGGACGTATTATATGCGTTGAGAGAAAAGGGGAAACTGCTGCTGGACGAAAACGGTATTGAGATACCTTTCCCGCAGCTCGACGTTCATCTGGATAAATAAAAGTCTTAGTGAAAAATTTGCGGATGTATAGTATAATGATTAAAAGCCGTTGTTCAAAAGTCCGGGTTTGCCGAATGTCTGAACCGACGCAGGAACGATATCCGATCGTTTAACCGAAAAGGAGAGAGTATATAAAATGAAGCTTGAAATGAACGGCATTTGCAAAAGCTTCGGCGAAAAGCAGGTGCTGAAAAACGTGTCGTTTGCCGCCGAAGGGGGGAAGGCGTTCGGTCTTCTCGGCAGAAACGGTGCGGGCAAGACGACTTCGATACGCATTTTGATGGGAGTGTTCCCCGCCGACAGCGGCGAGGTGCTGCTCGACGGCAAGCCGATTGATTACAGCCGCGTCGGAATCGGCTATCTGCCCGAGGAGCGCGGGTTATATCCGAAAAAGAAGATCATCGACCAGCTTATGTATTTTGCGCGGCTCAAAGGCATGAATACCACCGACGCCGTTCGCTCGATCGACTATTGGCTGGGGCGGCTTAAAATGAGCGAGTATCGTTCCAAGCGGCTCGACACCCTTTCCAAGGGCAATCAGCAGAAAATCCAGCTGATCACCGCGCTCGCTCACGATCCCGATATTGTTGTTCTCGACGAGCCGTTTTCGGGGCTGGACCCCGTCAACGCCATGCTGCTCAAGGACGTTGTGCGGGAGGAGATCGACAAGGGCAAGATTGTGCTGTTTTCGAGCCATCAGATGAACTATGTGGAGGAATTTTGCGATCATATTGCGATCCTCTGCGACGGAAGAGCGGTGCTCAGCGGCGATCTGCATCAGATCAAGCGCAATTATAAAAGAGACC
>JBJEQI010000049.1:0-3639 GCA_051881675.1 Acutalibacteraceae bacterium | reverse complement strand
TGCCTCGCGGACGGCGCTCGGCGTGGACATTATGAACAACGCGACGGCGATCGATCTGCTCGGGCGGGCAAATGCCGCGCCGCTGAAGCCGATGATCAACCGCTATGCATCGTTTATTTGTGACGCGGCGGCGGTTTTCGCCGAGTTTTTCATCGGTTTTTACGGCAACAGGGACGTTATGGTCAAGCTGGGCGGCAGAAGAATTTATCTTCCGTTTAACAGCGCCGATTATCAAGGACTTGCGATCAATGTCACGACCGACAACGATATTATCGCACAGCCGAACGAAGAAAAGGAGAACGAGGATGAACGGGAACAATCTGTTTAACGAGGCGGCAAGGCTGCTCGGATATTCCGATGAGTCGGGGAAGGCGTTTCCCGCCGTTGCCAAGCGGGGGAACGCGATCGTGACCGCGATCTGCCGCGACGTATGTCAGGCTTGCGCGATCGACTATGAGCCGCCCGAGGATATGCAAAGCGAGATTCGGATGGATGAGCGCATTGTGGGCGACTGCATGGTGTACGGCGTCGCCATGATGATCGCACAGGGTGAGAACGACGCGGATAATCAGCGGTTTTATGCGGCGCTGTATGAGTACAAGCGCGCCTATTACTCCAAAAAGGCGATCGGCTCGGTTATCGAGGACGTTTTGCCGTGAGGAGGGGAGAATCCATGATATTTGCAAAGCGAGAGCCGCGCGCGGTGAAGAGCCTCGTCATCGACGGGCTGACCGAGGGAATCGACGGCGCGGCGGGGCAGTGTGTGCGGGGAAATAAGCCGCTGACGGACGCTGAAAATATGTGGTGCGACGGCAATCTCATCAAAACGCGCGACGGGTTTACCTCGGTCGTCAGCGGGGGGATTCATCCGGGAATCGGTCATGATATTGATTACAGCTATGTCGGCGACATGGTGAAGAAGGACGATCGCGGCATTAAGATGTATTTAGTGAAGGTGAAGGACGGGCAAAAGGTGATTTTGAAGCTGTTGACCTTCGCCTCCGAGATGAGGACGGAATGCATTCATATTTTTACATACAATCCCGCAAATTACAGCGATTCCGAATCGGTGAGCTGTCTGATTTTCAACGATCAAAGCTGCATTGGATGCGGCATATTTGCGCTGATCGGCGTGAAAGGTACGAACGGGAAGCTCGTTGATAAGCGGATACTGGAGCTGAGCGGCAGCATGACGGAATTTTTGAGCGTGCCGCTGTCGAAGGTGTATTCGCCGATCATTTATATCAATTCAAAGGGGCAGAATTATGCTCAGCTGGACAAAAAAGAGCAGAAATTTGCCGATCGGCGGCGGGCGGAGGACATCAATCTTTTAAGCGGCGGTTACACCGTGGCGTTTACGACCGACGGTGTGTCGAGTATGTTTTCAATGCCGATTTATCCGCTCTCTAATCTGGCGGGACGCGATGTGGAGATTTCCTATACCAACGATCTGAATTATACGCAGAAATTTGTGATTAAAAGCGGCAATATGGTATCGGACACGGTCAACATCCAGGGAACGGCGGTGTGCGTGTATCTTTACCGAAATACGGGAATCGTGCAGTTTCGGGCGGGGAATAATGTTTATATCCCTGCGAAAGCCGAGATGAACACGAACAATTTGCTGATCCGCGCTTATGCCGATAATGTGGACGAGCGGCTGTATTCCATGACAAGATTCGAGAATTTCGGTCCGCATACCTTTCTTTACGGCTCGAAGGAGGAGCCGAATATGCTTTGCTGGTCCTACGGCGGAGATAAGCCGCTGTATTTCCCGCAAAGCAGCTTTCGGCCGATCGGCGCGGGGTTTCAGAGCATTACCGCGACGGCGAAGCAGAACAATTTGATGATTATATTTAAGTCGCATGAGATCTATTATATTTCCGCGGTGAATACCAAGAATTACAGCACGCAGGAGCTGCTTCAGACAAACGGTACGCCGAGCGGGCTGCGGCAAAGCGTGAATGTGGCACAGCTGAACGCGGGAACGGGGTGCAACAATCCCGCGACGATTAAGCTGTGCGGAAACCGCTTGGTCTTTTTGGGGTCGGACGGCGATATTTATGCGCTGACCAGCACGGCGATGAGCCAAAAGCAGGTGTATAAAATCTCGCGCCAGGTGGAGAAATATCTTGCCGCCGCCGATAAGTCGCGCGCGTTCGCCTTTTTGTATAAGGGGAGGTATATGATCTATCTCGGCGGGACGATTCTGCTGTTTGACTATAATACCAAGGAATTTCTCAACATATCCTCAAACCTTGCCGACGGCAGCGGGTCGATCGCATGGTTTAAGTGGGATGCGAGCCACCTGATCGGTGAGCTGTTCGGTTCGCTGGAGTTCGGCGACCGCACCGAGCTGCTCGGCTGGACGCCGTTTGAGCGTTTTGACACGACGGCGGGAGTGCGGCACAGGCTGATCGGCAATATTGACCATGTGGCTTACAGCGACATTGATGAGTCTTATCCAATCAGCGGGGCGATCACCGTTCGACCGATTGATTTCGGCGGGAATGTTCATGTGCGTTCGGTAACGGTATTTACGGGTGCGGACTGCGAAGCGGACAGCGTATCAATAGAATATGTGACCGACAGAGGGCGCGCGGAATCGGTGATTCGCTCGATTTGCAAAGCCGAAACCGACGCGGTTATCCGTGATATGCCCGGTATTCGCCGCATGAGGCAGTTAGGTCTGACGATTCGCGCGGACAAGCCTTTTTCGGTGGAGAGAATCGTTATTGAATACAGCGAAATGTAGTACGGTCGGCGGCGAGGTGTTATTATGAGTGAAATTATTGTTGCGCTGATTTCGCTGTCGGGCACGGCGATCGGCACATTCGGAGGAATCATGGCGTCGGCGAAGCTGACGTCGTATCGGTTGTCACAGCTGGAATCAAAGGTGGACCGCCACAACAAATTTGCCGAGCGGATACCGCTGATAGAGGAACGGATCTCGGTGATTAAGGACAGGGTGGACGAGCTTGAGTTTCAGTAATGTAAAAGTTTGGACGGTGAGAGTGATGAGCAAGATCAAAAACTGGCTGAAAGCGGCGGGGATCCGCGCGGCGAAGACGGTCGCGCAGACGGCAGTTGCCACGATCGGCACGTCGGCGGTTATCGGCGATGTGGATTGGGTTATGGTGCTGAGCGCGTCGGTGCTGGCGGGGGTGCTCAGCGTGCTGACAAGCGTCGCGGGGCTGCCCGAGGTGGAGGAATAATTCCGCCGCGGCGGGCGAATCTGCCAAAAAAGTCAAAAACTGCGGCAATGCCGCAGGGCTATCCTATCAAGCAAAATCCCGAGGAAGACGGTTTGTCTTCCTCGGGATTTGTCGTTATGCAGCGAATTTGAAAATAAGGCGTTCAGCGCGCGGCGGAGGGCGGCTCGCCGTATTTCTTTTTATAGGCGCGGTAGAACACGGAGTAATCGTTGAACCCGCATTTTAAGTATACCTCGCTCGGGCGCTCGCCCGCGAGGATGCGGCTGCGCGCATTGACCAGCCGCTTGGCGGTGATATAGTTCCAGACCGTCGAGCCGGTCGCTTTTTTAAAAAGGCGCCCGAGCTGGGACTCGCTGATGAAAAATTTGCTGCAAAGGTGACCGAGCGAGATTTCCTCGGCGATGTGTCGGTTGACATAACGGAT
>JBJEQI010000048.1:0-3710 GCA_051881675.1 Acutalibacteraceae bacterium | reverse complement strand
GTCAGTGGTATAATCTTCGCGCGGATATGAAGAACAAGCCCGCCCCCCTGCTCAATCCCGCAACCATGCAGCCGATGACCGTGGACGAGATGTCCGCCGTTTTCTGCCGCGAGCTTGCCAAGCAGGAGCTGGACAACGACACCGCTTATTTCGACATCCCCGAGGAGCTTTTCAGCTTCTATAAAATGTACCGTCCCTCGCCGCTGGTGCGCGCCTACTGCCTGGAAAAAGCGCTCGGCACTCCCGCGAAGATCTATTATAAATTCGAGGGCAACAACACCTCCGGCTCGCACAAGCTGAACTCCGCTATCGCTCAGGCATACTATGCCAAAAAGCAGGGGCTGAAAGGCGTTACCACCGAAACGGGCGCAGGTCAGTGGGGAACGGCGCTTTCCATGGCTTGCTCGTATTTTGATCTCGACTGCAAGGTCTTTATGGTCAAGTGCTCGTATGAGCAAAAGCCGTTCCGCCGCGAGGTCATGAGAACCTACGGCGCGAACGTCACCCCCTCCCCCTCCGATACCACCGAGGTCGGCAGAAAGATTCTCGCCGAGCATCCCGGCACTACGGGAAGCCTCGGATGCGCTATTTCCGAGGCGGTCGAGGTTGCAGTGAACTCAAACGGCGAATACCGTTATGTGCTCGGAAGCGTTCTTTCGCAGGTTCTGCTCCATCAGTCGATCATCGGTCTGGAAACCAAGGCGGCTATGGACAAATACGGCATCACGCCCGACATCATCATCGGCTGTGCGGGCGGCGGCTCGAATCTCGGCGGTCTGATCGCGCCGTTTATGGGCGAAAAGCTGCGCGGCGAAAAGAATTACGAGTTCATCGCGATTGAACCCGCTTCCTGCCCGAGCCTGACCCGCGGCGTTTATGCATACGACTTCTGCGACACGGGCAAGATCTGCCCGATGGCGAAGATGTATACCCTCGGCTGCGACTTTATCCCCTCGGCGAATCACGCGGGCGGACTGCGGTATCACGGCATGTCCAGCGTTCTCTCGCAGCTGTATGACGACGGCTATATGACCGCGCGCTCGGTCGAGCAGACCTCTGTCTTTAAGGCGGCGGAATATTTTGCCAGAACCGAGGGAATCCTCCCCGCTCCCGAATCCAGCCACGCTATCCGCGCCGCTATGGATGAGGCGATCAAGTGCAAAGAAACCGGCGAGGAAAAAACCATTCTCTTCGGTCTTACCGGCACAGGCTATTTCGATATGGTCGCGTATGAGAAATTCCACAACGGCGAAATGAGCGACTATATCCCCACCGATGAGGAGCTTGCCAAATACAGAGCCAACCTGAAATAACGGCCTTTACGCATCGGATACTATGCATATAGTAAATTCGGCGCATCCCGATTTCGCGGGGTGCGCTGTTTTTGTGCCGTATAACGCATATTCTTCTGCGCAGGCGCGCATAAACACGAGAATCAAGTCCACATATATAATAATTTATGAGATTATGCCTTCTTTCGGCAGTAATCGGCGATTTGCACCGATAAACACGCAAAAAGCCTTGATTTTATACGGCAATAACAGAAATTTCGCCGTTTTACTCATCCGGAAAAATGAAAAAAATCGTATTAAATTCACATTTTTGGTTGACTTTTACAACTTTTGGGTGTAAAATAGTCTTATCCAGACACAAAGGGGGAATTTGTCATGTCACGCGGTCGCGACGATATTTGTGCGCAGTGCGCCTATAACGACTACGACGATGAATCGGCGGATTATGTCTGCACCGCCTGCGCGGATGAGGACGATTATTACCGATTTCTGCAAAACCGCTCTTCCTGCCCCTACTTTCGTCCGTATGATGAATACAAAATCGTCCGACGGCAAAACTGACGGTGAAATCAACGGCATAACGCGTCTTACCCAACCGCTGCCGCGTTAAGATAATGTTAAAAAAGCCGTTTTAGCCGTTCAGCCAATGACAAAAAACACCTTGCTTTATTGATTATACCCTGCCTTGCGATTATAATAACTACCGTAACAGACCGAAGTTTTCCGAGCAGTATCAAAATACTTAAAGAAGGTGTTTTCATGAAAAGAATGATTGACCGTCATCTGGTTGCCGATAAGCTGTTCAAGGATATTCTGATTACCGTTCTGATCCTGCTGATTACTTTTGTGATCTCGCTTGTTTTTTTCATTTTCGACCGCAACAGCTATTCCATACCGATGTTGCTGGTTGTCGCCGTGTTCATCATCTCCTATCTGACAAACGGCGCCTTCTGCGGTACGGCGGGTGCGGTGATCGGGGTTGCCCTGATCTGCTTTGCCTTTTCCGAGCCGTATTTTCATCTTAAACTGGAATTTTCAGGCGCCGCGGTCACGGCAGTCGCCATGCTTGCCGTGTCGATCGTTGCCGGCGCCATGGCGAAGCAGATCAAAATTCAGGAACAGATCCGCATCGAAACCGAGCGGGAAAAGCTGCGCGGCAATCTTTTGCGGGCGGTGTCGCACGATCTTCGCACGCCGCTGACCTCCATTTCGGGTTCGGTGTCGGCGATTATCGAAAATATAGACAAAATTCCGAAAGAACAGCAGATCAAACTGCTGAAAGAAACGGGCGAAGAAGCCGAGTGGCTGATTCGCATGGTGGAAAATCTGCTCTCGGTGACCTGCATAAACAGCGACGGAGCCACCGTCAAAAAAGCGCCCGAGCTTGTCGAAGAGATCGTCGAGGGAGCCGTCCGCAAAACGGCAAAGCATTTTCAAAACGCCGAAATCGCAGTCGATCTGCCGAGCGAGCCGTTGCTTGTGCCGATGGACGCCACGCTGATTCAGCAGGTGATCGTCAATCTGCTGGAAAATGCCATCACGCACGGCGGCAAAAACGACGGAATCACCCTAAAAGCCGTCGCCGGCGACGACACTGTCACCGTGTCGGTGGCAGACAGCGGAAAGGGAATCCCTGCCGAAATGCTGGAGCATATATTCGACGGGACGGCGGCAAAGCCTGCCGATCGGGCGGACAGCAGCCGCCATATGGGAATCGGGCTTAGTGTTTGTATGTCAATTGTAAAAGCGCACGGCGGCATGATGTATGCAAAAAACTGTGCAAACGGCGGAGCTGAGTTTGGCTTTACTCTGCCGATTAAGGAGGAAGAAAAAGAATGCTGTTAAAGCAAAAGGTTCTGATCGTGGAGGACGAGGAAAGCATTGTCAGTTTTCTGACTACCGTGCTTATTGCCAACGGATTCGAGGTAATAACCGCGGGGGACGGGCTGTCCGCCTATTCCATGATCACCTCGCACTGCCCCGATATTGTCATACTGGATCTGGGGCTCCCCGACTTTGACGGTATGAAGATCATCACTACGGTGCGAGAATGGTCGTCTATCCCCATCATCGTCGTTTCGGCGCGCACCCATGAGCGGGACAAGGTTGCCGCGCTCGACGCGGGAGCGGACGATTATATTACCAAACCATTCGGCACCTCCGAGCTGCTTGCCCGCGTTCGGACCGCACTGCGCCACAGCGGAAACACCGATCAAACCGGCGCCGTATATGAAAACGGGCTGTTCAAATCGGGAGATTTTGTGATCGACTATAATAAGCAGCACGTCTACGTCGGCGGAAAGGACGCCCATCTGACTCAAAACGAGTATAAGATCGTTGCTCTGCTCGGCCGTCACGCGGGGAAGGTTCTGACCTATGATTTCATTATGAAAAAGCTTTGGGGCCCCGCCGCGGGCG
>JBJEQI010000047.1:0-3715 GCA_051881675.1 Acutalibacteraceae bacterium | reverse complement strand
GCCGCGGAGATCATCGAGGGCAAAAAGGTCGCCGAGGGCGTTCGTTGCGTCGTCATCCCCGCGACGCAGAAGATTTATCTTGAAGCAATGGAAAAAGGGTATCTTAAAACCTTTATTGAAGCGGGTGCGATCGTATCCACCCCGACCTGCGGTCCGTGCCTCGGCGGGTATATGGGCATTCTCGCCGAAGGCGAGCGCGCCGTTTCGACCACAAACCGCAATTTTGTCGGCAGAATGGGTCATGTCAAATCCGAGGTCTATCTCGCTTCCCCCGAAGTTGCGGCGGCAAGTGCGATAACCGGTAAAATTTCCGCTCCGAAGGAGGTAATGTAACATGGATTTCCGAGGAAAAGTCATTAAATACGGCGACAACGTCGACACCGATGTTATTATCCCCGCGCGCTACCTGAACACGATCAACAAAAAAGAGCTGGCTTCCCACTGCATGGAAGATCTCGACACAACTTTTGTCAGTCGCGTCAAGCCCGGCGATATTATGGTCGCGGGATTCAATTTCGGCTGCGGCTCCTCGCGCGAGCACGCGCCGATCGCGATCAAAGAGAGCGGCATCGCGCTTGTCATCGCCAAAAGCTTTGCCAGAATTTTTTACCGCAACTCGATCAACATCGGTCTGCCGATCGTAGAATGTGAAAAGGCGGCGGACGCGATCGCCGAGGGCGACGAGCTTTCGGTCGATATGGACAACGGCATTATCGAAAACCTGACCACGGGTGAAAAATACACCGCCGAGCCTTTCCCGCCGTTCATCCAGTCGATCATTCGCGCGGGCGGGCTGGTCAGCGCCGTCAATAACGGAACAGTCAAATAAACATCCGAAAACAAAGGTGCGCCGTGCATTTCACCTATTTGGCGGGCGCGTTGACTTTGGATAAATCCACAAACAGGAGTAGTGTTCAATGAATTATAGTATTGCTTTGTTAAAGGGCGACGGAATCGGACCCGAGATCGTCGACAGCGCCGTTGCGGTGCTGGAAAAGATCGGGAAAAAATTCGGTCACAGCTTCAACTTCACCCCCTACCTGATCGGCGGCTGCGCCTACGATCGGTTCGGCGAGCCGCTTCCCCGCGAAACGGTGGAAGGCTGCCTGCGCTCCGATAGCGTTCTGCTCGGCGCGGTAGGCGGTCCGAAATGGGATACGCTCCCCGGCGACAAGCGCCCCGAAAAGGCGCTTCTCGGCATCCGTTCAGCGCTCGGTCTTTATACCAATCTGCGCCCCGCAAAGGTTTATGACGCGCTGAAAGGCGCTTCGCCGCTGAAAAGCTCGATCGTCGAAAAGGGCGTTGACATCGTTATGGTGCGCGAGCTGACGGGCGGCATCTATTTCGGCGAGCGCGGCAGAAGACAGGGTGAAAACGGTGAGGAAGCTTATGATACCGAAGCCTATTCGGTTATGGAGATCGAGCGTATCGCCCGCGCCGCATTCAATGCCGCGCAGAAAAGGGGCAAAAAGGTCACCTCGATCGACAAGGCGAATGTGCTGGAGTCCTCCCGCCTTTGGAGAGAGACGGTGCACCGCGTTGCCGAGGAATATCCCGATGTTGTCTGCGAGGATATGCTGGTGGACAACGCCGCCATGCAGCTGGTGAAGAATCCGTCGCAGTTTGACGTGGTTGTTACCTCCAATATGTTCGGCGACATCCTGTCCGATGAATCCAGCCAGATCACCGGCTCGATCGGTCTGCTCCCCTCCGCCTCGCTCGGCGACGGCAAATGCGGTATGTATGAGCCGATTCACGGCTCGGCGCCCGACATTGCGGGTCAGAACAAAGCCAATCCGATCGCAACGGTGCTTTCCGCCGCGATGATGCTGCGGTATTCCTTCGATCTGGAAGAGGAAGCGCAGTGCATCGAAAAAGCGGTGGATAATGTGCTGAACGCGGGATACCGCACCGCCGACATTCTCGGCGACAGCGACGGAGCAGCGCTTTCCTGCACCGAAATGACAGCGAAAATCCTGGAAATGATTCAATAATATAATTTTTTTGAAAGGCGATGTAAGTTATCATGCTAAACATCAGAATCGAAAAGACCGCAACCCCGAAGCAAAAGCCCAAAGCGGGCGAGCCGCTCGGATTCGGAAAGATCTTCACCGACCATATGTTCATCATGGACTATGAAACGGGAAAGGGCTGGCACGACCCGCGGATAGTACCGTTCCAAAAGCTCGAATTCTCGCCCGCCTGTGCCTCGTTCCACTACGGTCAGACCATGTTTGAGGGCATGAAAGCATACAAGGGAACAGACGGAAAATACTATGTTTTCCGACCCGATATGAATGCCAAGCGAACCAACAATACCAACGAGCGCCTGTGTATTCCCCATCTTCCCGAGGAGGATTTTGTTCAGGCAGTCAAAACGCTCGTCAGCGTTGAAAAGGATTGGATTCCTCACGATGCGGGAACCTCGCTCTACATCCGCCCCTTTATCATTGCGACTGATGAATATCTCGGCGTGCGCCCGTCCGATCACTATATGTTCATCATCATTCTCTCGCCCTCGGGCGCCTATTATGCAAGCGGGCTGGATCCTGTCGGCATCTGGATCGAGGATGATTATGTCCGCGCGGTCCGCGGCGGCATGGGCTTTGCCAAGACAGGCGGCAACTACGCCGCCAGCCTGATCGGTCAGGTCAAAGCGCATAACGACGGCTATTCGCAGGTGCTTTGGCTCGACGGCGTTGAGCGCAAGTATATCGAAGAAGTCGGCGCTATGAACATCTTTTTCAAGATCGACGGCAAGATCGTAACCCCGATGCTTTCGGGTTCGATTCTCCCCGGCATCACCAGAGATTCCGTTCTCACGATCTGCAAGGATTGGGGACTTCCCGTTGAAGAGCGCAGAATTTCGGTGGATGAGCTGATCGAAGCGCAAAAATCGGGCAAGCTCGAGGAAGTCTTCGGAACAGGCACCGCCGCGGTCATCTCGCCCGTCGGCAAGCTCCGCTATAAAGACGATGTTATGGTCATCGGCGACGGCGGAATCGGCGAAATCTCGCAGAAGCTTTATGATACCGTTACCGGCATCCAGCTCGGCACGATTGAAGATAAATTCGGCTGGAGAGTTGAAATCGAGTAATCGGGTATTGACCAGTCGAGCAGCAGTCGGTGTTACCATTGCCTCGGCTGATCGAAATAGCAGCAAAAAAGCACGAAATCATTCGATTTCGTGCTTTTTTAATTGGATTATTTACGCCTTTTTGCCGCCGATCGCGCCATAAGCGGCAAACCGCGCTCAAATCGGTAAGCTGCACTCATGCGGTGACGGGGCGATCAGGAATCGGAAGGCATATCCTTGATCATCTGCTCATAGCCGAGCGGCTTGAACCCCATGCGGCTGTAAAGCGATTTTGCCCGCTCATTCTCGGGAACTGCCTCCAAGCGGTAGCGCGCGGCGGGAATATTCTCAAACAAATACTCGAAAAACTCGCCGCCGAGCCCCTTGGAGCGGTTCTCGGGAGTAATATAAATCTCTTCGAGCCAAACGATGATTCCGCCGACCTCGGGCGAAAAGGAGCGCGACAGCAGCGCATAGCCAGCAGCACCCAACTCGCTTTCGAGAATGTAGCATTCCAGATACTCATCCCCGCGCATAAGCTCATCGAAAGTATTGACATGAACCTGCTTCGGAACGCTGTGATCCACCGCATCCGAGTGATAAAACTCGGCGGACAGCTGAATAAACAGTTCTCTGTCG
>JBJEQI010000046.1:0-3717 GCA_051881675.1 Acutalibacteraceae bacterium | reverse complement strand
TAGCGGTCGCCGACCTTGGTGATCTCGACATTGACGCCGTGCTTTTCGGCAAATTTGAAAAATCCGATGTTGGACATGACCGTCATGACCGCCGTATCCTGCTTGAGCCTGCCGCGCTGCTGCATATCGTGCGCCGCAATCGCGATCATTTTGTCGCCGTCGACCACCTCGCCGTTTTCATCCACCGCAAGGCACCTGTCTGCATCGCCGTCGAAAGCGAAACCCGCCATGCAGTCTGAATTTTTCACATACTCGATCAGCTGCTCCATATGCGTCGAGCCGCAGTTGTCGTTGATGTTGATGCCGTCGGGCTTATCCGACAGAATGTCGCATCTCGCCCCGAGAGCGGTAAATATTTCGCGTGCGGTCGCGCAGGAAGAGCCGTTGGCGCAGTCCAGCGCAATCTTCATCCCGTCGAACCGAACGTCGGTCGAATCGACGATATGACGGATGTAGATTTCCCTTGCATCGTCGCGGCGAATCATCCGCCCAAGCTTCTCGCGGACGGGCGCGTCCTCAGCCTTACGCTCAGCGAACACCAGCACCTCGATCTCATCTTCCATCTCGTCGGGAAGCTTGTAGCCGTCCTTATCAAACAGCTTGATTCCGTTGTATTCACAGGGGTTATGCGAGGCGGAAATCATCACGCCCGCGGTGCAGCCGAGCTTGCCGATCAGATAAGCGGCGGCGGGCGTCGGCACTACGCCGACCGTGACCGCGTCCGCCCCTACCGAACAGATTCCCGCAATGAGCGCGCCCTCGAGCATATGCCCTGAAATTCTCGTATCCATACCGATCAGTATCGTCGGTTTCGCATCGGTGTGGCGCGACAAAACCGTTGCCGCCGCTCTGCCGATCCCCATTGCAAGCTCAGGGGTAAGCTCCGTATTTGCAATTCCTCTTGCACCGTCTGTTCCGAATAATCTGCCCATGGTCAAATTCCTCCTAAATAAACTGTCGATAAAATTGCCGAAATACCGTTTGATTCAGCGGCAATCAACCGCCGAATAATTATTTGTTCACTAAATCAGCTGCTGCCCCTCGCGCGTTTCGGGATTCAGCCCGAGATGCCTATATGCCGCAGGGGTAACGCACCTGCCCCGCGCCGTGCGGGTCAAAAAGCCGATCTGCATCAGATACGGCTCATAAACGTCCTCGATCGTGACCGATTCCTCATTGACCGCCGCCGCGAGCGTGTCCAGCCCGACCGGACCGCCGCCGTAGGCGTCGATAATTGTTGTCAGCATACGCCGATCGAACTCATCCAGACCCAGCTCGTCGATCTCGAACCGCGCCAGGGCGCTGATAGCGACCTGCTCGTCGATAACGCCGCTGTACTGCACCTGCGCCACATCGCGCACCCGCTTGAGCAGGCGGTTGGCAATACGCGGTGTGCCGCGCGAGCGGGAGGCGATCTCCAATGCGCCGTCGGGCGTGATCTCGATGCCGAGAATTCCCGCCGAGCGGGCGATGATCTTTGCCAGATCCTCGGGAGAATACAGCTCCAGCCGCAGCAGAACGCCGAAGCGATCTCTCAGCGGCGCGGTCAGCTGACCCGAGCGGGTCGTCGCGCCGATCAGCGTAAACTTCGGCAGATCCAGCCGAATCGACCGCGCCGACGGCCCCTTGCCGATGATGATGTCCAGGCTGTTATCCTCCATCGCGGGATACAGAATCTCCTCCACCGCGCGGGAAAGCCGATGAATCTCATCGATAAACAGCACATCCCCCGGTGAAAGATGGGTCAGCAGCGCGGCAAGATCGCCCTGCTTTTCGATCGCGGGGCCGCTGGTCACCCGCAGATTCACGCCCATTTCGTTGGCAATAATGCCTGCAAGCGTCGTTTTGCCAAGTCCGGGAGGGCCGTAGAGCAAAACATGATCCAGCGCTTCATCGCGCATCTTCGCGGCGTTAATATAGATCTCGAGGTTTTCCTTTGCCTTCGCCTGACCGATATATTCCCCCAGCACCTTCGGGCGGAGCGACAGCTCGGTATCGACGTCCTCGGGGCTGTATTCCGCACCGATGATGCGGTTTTCAAAATCCATTTCGTTATTCATATCCGCAGTTCCTTAAATTTCTATACTATTCGATCAAAACAGCTTTTTCAGCGCATTTTTGATAATCGTATCCACCGGCTGACTGAGATCCTGCCCCGAAACGGCTGCCGCCGCCTCCGACTGCGAATAGCCGAGCGCGATCAGCGCGGCGATCGCTTCACTCAGCGCGCTGTCGCCCGCGTCGGACGCTTCAAATACACCGACGCTCCCCGCCGAGCCGTCGGACGAAATCGTTTTTGCGACCTTATCCTTCAGCTCCAAAACAATTCTCTGCGCCATTTTCGGACCGACGCCGCTTGCCCGCGTGATCGTTTTGGTGTCGCCCGACGCAATCGCAAGGGTCAGCTTCTGCGGCGATAATTCGGAAAGGATCGCAACAGCCGCTTTCGGGCCGACGCCGTTGACGCTGATCAGCCGCTTGAACCAATCCAGCTCATCGGTCGAAAGGAACCCGAAGAGGTCGACCGCGTCCTCCCGCACATTCATATATGTAAAAAGCATGACCTCTTCGTTTTTCGGCGGGAGATCGCGCAGCGTGTTATAGGTCACCGTGCATTTGTACCCCACGCCGCCGCACTCGATCACGGCGGACGAGGTATCCGTAAAGATCAGCGTTCCTCTGAGCGAATATATCATAACCGTTCCTCCCGATTCAGCGAATATTTCGTTTGATTGCCGATGCGATCGAACCCGCGCTGTGCGCATGGCAAATCGCCATTGCCAAAGCGTCGGCAGTATCGTCGGGCTTCGGCACGCTGTCCAGCCCGAGCAGCATTCTGGTCATCTCCTGCATCTGGCGCTTATCCGCCCTGCCGTAGCCGGTCACCGCCTGCTTGACCTGCAAGGGAGTGTATTCAAACAGCTCGGCTTTGTTTTCATAAGCAGACAGCAAACAGACTCCCCGCGCCTGAGCAACGCCGATCGCGGTGGTGGTGTTGGTGTTAAAAAACAGCTTTTCCACCGACATCGCGCAGGGCTTCCACTTTTGAAGCAGATAGGTAACGCCGTCGTAGATCTGTTTGAGCCGCTCGGAAAAGTCGGTATCCTTATCGGTAGTGACCGCCCCGAAATCCAGCGCCTTGAAGCGGTTTGCCTCATATGAAACGATCCCGTAGCCGACAATGGCATACCCCGGGTCAAGACCCATAATGATCATCGAAATCCGAATCCCCTTTGCTGTCCTTTGCCGACCGAACGGCAGAATTACCCTAATTTAGACTATTATAGCACAAAAGCGTCTCACATTCAACGATAAATTGCATATTCGCGGCAATTTATTTCTATTGAAAAAACTTAGAATTGATGGTATAATAACCGCAAAGATATTAAATTACAGTAACTAAAAAAGGCAGGAATGACAAATGACTAAAAAAGAAAGAGCAGACGCGGTCGTTTCCGCGATGAAAAAGCTCTATCCCGAAGCCGTATGCTCGCTCGTTGCCGCCGAGCCGCACGAACTGCTCATCGCAACCAGACTGTCGGCTCAATGCACCGATCAGCGCGTCAATATCGTCACAAAGCCTCTGTTTGAAAAATACCGCAGTATCGACGACTTTGCCGCCGCGTCGGTCGAGGACGTCGGCGAGATCATCCGCTCCTGCGGGCTGTATAAGACCAAGGCGCGCGACATCGTGAATATGTGCATCATGCTGCGCGA
>JBJEQI010000045.1:0-3731 GCA_051881675.1 Acutalibacteraceae bacterium | reverse complement strand
TGCCGAAAAATTGTAAACTCTTGCCATAACGGTAAACTTCCTTTCAAAAACGGGGTATCCCCCTGCGTTTGCGGTATGAACGGCGGGCAGATCACCCGCTTTTTGCCGCACTGTATCTTATTATACTAATATTTCCGCGTTTGTCAATAGGATTGTTAATAGTTTATCAATCTTCTTCAAATTTTATTTGCAAATATTGTGAACATCGTTAAATAATTAACAATATTTGTACAACTAATGCTTGCAAATACTTGTGAAATATGGTATCATTACAGTAATTATATAATACCGACTAAAGGAACTACTTTATATGAAAGCGCTGTTTGATACGCACGTTCATTCCTGCTATTCCGTGGATTCCGAGCAGCCGCTCGACGGAATACTCGATAAAGCGCGAAAAGACGGGCTTTGTGCGCTGTCCGTCACCGATCATTTTGATATTGGACTGCCCGATACGGGTCAAAACGGCGTTGTTTTGACCGACGGCTATGCGGCGCTCGACCGTCTGCGCCGAGAAACCGCGGGAGAAAGCACCGAAATTCTCTGCGGCATCGAGCTGGGCGGCGCGGTTTACGATTTTGCGCTCGCGGAAAGCATCGTCGCCTCGCACGATTACGATATTGTCATCTCCTCGCTGCACAACACTAAAGAAGAGGAATATTTCTTCATGCCGTGGAGGAAAATGACAGAGCGGGAGATCGGCGACACGCTCGCCGACTATTTTCGCCTGCTTTGCCGACAGGCGCGCCACGGCGCGTTTGATACGCTCGCTCACCTAAATTATCCGACCCGCTATCTGCGGCGAAACGGTATCGCCTTCTCCTCCGCCGACTATGCCGACCTGACCGACGATGTGCTGACTGCGCTCGCCGAGGGTGGCAAGGCGCTCGAGATCAACACCAGCGGGCTGATTGACGTATTTCACGAAACCCTGCCCGGAATCGGCATTATCCGCCGTTTTCGTGAGCTCGGCGGCGAATATCTGACCTTCGGCTCCGACGCTCATGATGCCTGCCGCATCGGCGAGAATTTCTCCGCCGCGGCGCAGATCGCGACTGAGGCCGGCTTTCGTTATCTGACCTACTATAAGCGCAGGCAGCCCGTTGCGGTCAAGATCACCTGACCGCTCACCCTTCGAGAATCATCCGCCGATCGGATACTTAATAGTATTATATTCCGCAATGAAAGGAACTGACAACCATGAAAAAAATCAACGAAACTATCGTAAAGCTGCTGGAGCAGGACGCAAGATACACCGCCGCGGAGATCGCGCAGATGGCGGGAATACCCGAGGAGCAGGCGGCGGAAGCGATTGCCCGTCTGGAAAAGGAGGGCATTATCTGCGGCTACAAGGCGCTGATCGACTATGATAAATTCTCCAGCGAACACGTTACCGCCCTCATCGAGCTGAAAGTTACCCCCCAGCGCGACGCAGGATTTGAAGAAATGGCGCAGTATATCATGAAGATGGACGAGGTCGAATCGGTCTATCTGATGTCAGGTGCTTATGATTTCTGCGTCACGGTTCAGGGCAAATCGTTCAAGGACGTCGCCCTGTTTGTTGCCAAACGGCTGGCGACGATGAGCGGCGTTGTTTCGACAGCGACCCACTTTGTTCTGCGCAGATATAAGGAGCTGGGCAGCCCGATGATCGGCACTTCCGCCGACGACAGGAGGGTGCTCTCGTTTTGAATACTATAACCTCACTGCTTAATCAGTCGGTCGTTGAGATGAAGCCGTCGGGAATCCGCAAGTTTTTCGACATCGCCGAGCAGATGGAAAACGTCATATCCCTCGGCGTGGGCGAGCCGGATTTTGTCACCCCGTGGCACATCCGCGAGGCGGGCATCCGCTCGCTGGAGCTTGGCCGCACCCGCTACACCAACAACCGCGGGCTGATCACTCTGCGCCAGTCGATCGCCAAATTCATGCACCGCAAATATGCGCTTTCCTACTGCGCCGACACCGATATTCTCGTCACCGTCGGCGGCTCGGAGGGAATCGACGCGGCAATCCGCTCGATCGTTTCCCCCGGAGACGAGGTTCTGATCCCCGAGCCGAGCTTTGTCTGCTATGTGCCGCTGACCGAGCTGTCGGGCGGCGTCCCCGTGATCATCAACACCAAACGGGAGAACGATTTTCGCATAACGGCGGAGGAGATCGCCGAAAAGATCACCGATAAAACCAAGCTGCTGATTCTCCCCTATCCCAACAATCCCACCGGCGCGGTTATGCGCAGGCAGGATCTGGAGGAAATTGCGAAGGTGCTGCGCGGAACCGATATTTTTGTTTTGTCCGATGAGATATACGCCGAGCTGACCTATGGAAACGAGCGCCATTGCTCGATCGCCGAGATCGACGGCATGAAAGACCGCACCGTGGTCATCGGCGGCTTTTCCAAGACCTACTCGATGACAGGGTGGCGGCTCGGCTTCGCCTGCGGCAATAAAGAGGTCATCGCCCAGATGACGAAGATTCACCAGTTCGGCATTATGAGCTCTCCGACCACCTCGCAGTACGCCGCGATCGAGGCGCTGGAAAACGGCGACGCGGACATTCAGAGCATGATCGACGATTACGACACGCGCAGGCGGTTTGTCGTCTCCGCATTCCGCGGCATGGGGCTTGACTGCTTCGAGCCGCTCGGCGCATTCTATCTTTTTCCGTGCATTCGCTCGACGGGGATGAAGAGCGAGGAATTCTGCGAACGCCTGCTCAGAGAAAAGCGGATCGCCGCCGTTCCCGGGAGCGCGTTCGGCGAATGCGGCGAGGGCTTTATCCGCGTGTCGTACTGCAACAGCCTGAAAAATCTCAAAACCGCGACCGACCGCATAAAAGAGTTTCTCTGTGAGATTGAAAACCGCTGATCAGCGGAGTTATACTTAAAATTCATACCCTTTATCATACCCATACATACCCTACACCGCATCACCATATGATGAACGAAAGGAACCAATCATGCCTGACCATTTATCTATGCTGGCGTACGCAAAACTGAATCTGTCTTTGGATATAACCGGCAAACTGCCGAGCGGCTATCACACGATCAGCACGATTATGCAGTCTGTCGACCTGTTTGACACAGTCAGCGTTACGCGCGTCAGCGAAAACGACAACGGCGCACCCATCCATATCATCTGCAACCGCGATGAGCTTTCGACCGATGAAACCAACACCGCCTATAAAGCGGCGGCAGAATTTTTCAAATTTACGGGAATCAGCGGCTCTGTCAGCATAAAAGTTAATAAAGCCGTTCCGCTGTGCGCGGGGCTCGGCGGCGGCAGCACCGACGCGGCGGCGGTCATCGTCGCTATGAACGAGCTGTTCGGCACAGCGCTTGACGACGACGCGATGATGAACATCGCAGAAGAGGTCGGAATGGACGTTCCTTTCTGCATTCGCGGCGGGACCGCCCTTGCCGAGGGCATGGGCTCGATACTGACCCCCCTGCCCGATATTGGCGAATGTGCATTTTTGCTGATCAGCGCGGGCGAAAAGCCGTCGACCGGCGAAATGTACGGCGCGCTGGATCGGCTGCCGTCGCTCGCTCATCCCGATACGGCGCAGATCGTCAGCGGCATCTGTGAGGGCGAATTTCTCGAAGCCGCGCCGCGGCTTGGCAACGTGTTTAACCCGCTGTGGAGCAAGGCGGCGCATATTCGCGCCAAGCTGATCGAAAACGGCGCGGTCGGCGCCGCGCTGACGGGGAGCGGACCGACTGTTTTCGGCGT
>JBJEQI010000044.1:0-3818 GCA_051881675.1 Acutalibacteraceae bacterium | reverse complement strand
TGTCTTGGAAATACGCCTACCGCGGAATCATCCCCGATTCATATCTTGACGGGATTCCGTCGGGGCAATGGGCGGGGAGATTGTCGCAGTCCGACCGCTTTTCGCTTGTTTTAGCGGAGGACGGCGTGCTCTGCGGCACCTGCGCTTTCGGCCGCCCGAGACTCGGCGATATGAGCGAATACGGTGAGATCATCGCGATCTATTTGCTGCCCGACAAAATGCGAAAAGGCTACGGCAGCCGCCTGATGAAAGCCGCCTTTGCCGAGCTGAAGCGAATGGGGTATTCATCCGCCTATCTGTGGGTTTTGGAGGAAAATGCAAGCGCACGGCGGTTTTATGAGAAGCTCGGATTTGCGCCCTGCGGCAGGACCTGCACGGCAGAGTTTTGCGGGAAAGAATTAACGGAGCGGATGTATATCCGCTCGACGATCTGACGGCTGCCCGCCTATCGCGGACAGGCAAAGGTATATCTGTTCAACAAGAAAAATAAAAACTCCGCTGTCTGGATTCAGACAGCGGAGTTTTGCGGTAAACCGCATAATTTCAAACGATATTTTGCGAGGGCAAACGGCGCATTATTCAGCAGTTGTTTCTACCGATTCAGCCGCCGCGTCTTCGCTCTGCTTGCTTTTGCCCGAGTTGACGATCAGGTTGGTAACGATACCGACGATCAGCGCAACGGCAAGCGATGTGATATTCAGCAGCGCGCCTTTCGTGATCGGGTTGAAGCCGAAGCCGAAATACATACCGCCGATGCCGCAGACGAGGATGGCGCTGACGACATAAAGGTTTCGGCTGTCGCCGAGATCAACCTCGTGGAGCATTTGCAGACCCGATACGGCGATGAAACCGTAGAGCGCGATGCAGGCGCCGCCCATAACGCATTTCGGAAGAGAGTTAATCAGCGTTACAAACGGAGTGAAGAACGAGAGAACCATACATCCGATCGAAGCGGTGAGAATCGAAACGACCGAGGCATTTTTGGTGATAGCGACGCATCCGATTGATTCGCCGTAGGTGGTGTTGGCGCATCCGCCGAATACCGAGCCGACGATCGAGCCGACGCCGTCGCCGAGGAGAGTTTTGTCAAGGCCGGGATCGGTGATGAGATCGCGCTCGATGATGCTGCTGAGGTTTTTATGGTCGGCAATGTGCTGTGCCAGCTCAACGACTCCGATCGGGACATAGATCATAGCAATATTGCCGATTGCCGCCGCGTCGAGAGTGTATTTGCCGTTGGTTTCGATCGCTTTGAGGAAGAAGAACTTGGGATAATCCACAAAGCTCTGAATGCTGAGATTTCCGAACGTATCCACAAAGGGCTGGAAGTCGAGAATCTGGAGAACTGCGACATTCGCCGCTTTACCGATAGCGGTGAGGATGAGCGCCAGCACATAGCCCGCGCCGATGCCGATGATGAAAGGAATGAGCTTCATGCCCTTGGTTCCCTTAACGGAAGCGAGAACGATGACGAAGAAGGTGAACAGACCGACCAGAATGGACACCCAGCTGTAACCCTCGGTGTAGGCGGTGCTTCCGCCGTTGCCCATGACCCAGGTGGTCGCGGTGCCCGACAGCGAGAGACCGATGAGGGCAACGATCGGCCCGATGATAACGGGAGGCATGAGCTTGTTGACCCAGCCGGAGCCGACCAGCTTGATGATAAGGGCGATCACGATATAAACAAGACCTGCGAACGCAACACCGATGATCATTCCCCAATAGCCGTAGTTCTGGCTGATCGAGGCGGCATATGCACCGAGGAAGGTGAAGGAGGAGCCGAGGAAAACAGGGCTTCTGCGCTTGGTGAAGAGCAGATACACAATCGTTCCGATACCGGCGCCGAACAGCGCGGCAGCGGGATCTGCCTCAAGGCCGTAGCTCGAAACGAGCAGCGGAACAAGCAAGGTTGCCGCCATAATGGCGATCATCTGCTGAAAAGCGAAGACCAGCGTTTTGCTGAACTTGGGCTTATCAGCCACGTCGTAAATCATTTTCATTTTTGGGATACCTCTCTCTTTTTAGTCCAATGCCGAAAAGAAAAAACAGCTTCGCCGCGGTCGGCAAAGCTGTGTCTGTTACGGTAGGAAAAAGACAAATCTTGCCGAAGTCACAGGATGATAGGTGTTCTTTTATTTCGTCATTTCTAAAAAATAATTATAGCACGCAGGATATGCGTTGTCAATCAATTATGTCGAATTTGTTAAAAAAATATAAAATGTTTTTATATGTCGGCGAATCGTGTCGGCAATAATATTGGCAATGATATTGTCGATCATGTCGGCAAGTTACGTTGGCAATTATATCAGCGAAGGCACAGCTTCAGCGGTTCGGCGGCGCAAAAAACCGCTCCCCGAACTGTCATCGGGGAGCGGCTTGCTCATCATGTATTTCGCGGCGGTCGGGCGCGTCACCGGCGATTGCCCGTGTCGCTTATTTCTCGGGACGGTAGCTGACCGTTCCGCAAAGGCGGTCGCCCGCGTCGCCTGCGGCGGTGAAGATATACCCCTGCTCGCTCAAAGGGCCGGGGGCATAATTTGCCGCATAAATTTTCACATCGGGGTGCTTTTCATACAGCAGCTTAACGCCGACTTCGGATGCGAAAATGCAAAGGAACTTGATGTTGTCGCAGCCTGCGTCTTTTACAAACTGAATCGCCGCCTCTGCACTGCCGCCGGTCGCCAGCGCGGGATCAACGATGAAAACGGGACCGTCTGCCGCGCGCTCGGGGAGCTTGAAATAATAGGTCTGCGGCAGGAGCGTTTTTTCGTCGCGGTACAGTCCGATATGACCGATCTTAGCCGTGGGGGACAGTGAGCGCAGACCGTCGACCATGCCCAGACCCGCGCGGAGGATAGGCACAATGGTGAAATCCTCAGCCAAAACGGGTGAGACGATCTTTTGCAGGGGCGCTTCGATCTCAACGTCCTTGGTTTTCAGCTCAGAGAGCGCTTCATAGCCCATGAGCATGGACAATTCCCGCACCAGTTCGCTGAACTCTTTAGAGCCTGTGTTGACGTCGCACAGATGGCTGACCTTATGCTTGATCAGCGGGTGCGTAAACACGGTAAGATTTGACAGATATTCTTTCATAACGACACCAATCCTTATTATTTCCTGTGTTTTTAACTATGATACCACATAAATTCCCTAAAATCAACTAATTCCTGCGGTTTCGGTCAAACAAGCGCTCCGCACCCTCAGCAAATTATAAAAACACCGCGCGGTCAAAAACAGACGGCGCGGTGTTTTTGAGGTTGCAAATCCGATTACTGCTCGGGATTCTCACTCGGCGCTGCCGCGGGTGCAGGAGCCGGTGCGGGCGCAGGCGCTGCCACAGGCGCAGGAGCCGCTGCGGGCAGATATTCTTCATCCTTGCTTCAAAGCAGGAAGATTCCGCCGAGAAGGCTGCAGAACAAAAGAACGCAGACAGAAAGACCTGTCGAAGGCTTTTCAGTCTTCATCTTGCTCAGTGCAACGCCGCCGAAGATCAGCGGAAGAATCAGCCAGAATCCGCAGATCATGCCGATAATAATGAATACCTTTGCTGCTGTTTTCATGCCGTTTTCCCCCTTCATAATTGATAAATTGATTATACAATATAACCGATATTTTGTCAACCTAAAGTTTAATATTTGGCGAAAATTATACTATCCGCCGACAGCATTGACTGTATATTGCGCAAAATCGGCATTTTTCCCGAAAGCGGCGGCAATCGCTTGACAGCGGACGGGAAGACGTGTTAAAATGAATTTACAGGTATAAAATATGTATGCAAAAAGGGTGTTGAATATGTCAAAAATTCTTGTCAGCGGGTG
>JBJEQI010000043.1:0-3820 GCA_051881675.1 Acutalibacteraceae bacterium | reverse complement strand
AAGACGACTGAGGGCAAGGGAAATGCCGAATTCCCGTGCTTGAAGACCGTCGGAAACTGTGAATAATCGTTTAGGTCCGAAAAAATTTTGAAAGGAAAGAACACTATGAAAAAAACACTATCTCTACTCATTGCCGCAGTTATGCTGTTTGCGCTGACACTCACGGCGTTTGCCGCAGAAACCGGCACCATCACCATCGACAATGCGAAGGAGGGCCAGACGTATACGATTTACAGGCTGCTGGACCTCGAAAGCTACAACACGGCCTTACGCGCCTATTCCTATAAGGCGAACCCTGTATGGAAAACCTGGCTGGAAGCACAGACCGAGTATATCACCTTTGACGCACAAGGATATGCAACATGGAAAGAGGGCGCTGATGTTAAGGCTTTTGCCAAAGCGGCGCGGGCTCATGCCGTCGAGGCGAGCATCGACAACAACGGCTCAAAGACAGCGACATCCGCGAGCGTGGAATTTTCCAATCTTGAGTTGGGATACTATCTTGTAGACACCACGATGGGTACGATCTGCTCGCTGAATACGACCGATCCTACCGTTACCATCAAGGAAAAGAATACCGGCACAACCTCCGACAAGCAGGTTGAAGAGGGCGCGGTATTCGGTCCCAATAACGACGCGTCGATCGGCGATACCGTTAATTTTAAAAGCACGATCACCGTTCAGGCAAATGACGCAAACGGAACGGGTACAGCGGGTGCGCAGAACTATGTTTACCATGATACCATGGCAGCGGGTCTGAAATTTACCGCGGGCTCGGTGAATGTCACCAAAAACGACGCCGACGTCGAAGCAGCGAATTACGATGTTAAGACCGAGGGTCTGACCGACGGCTGCACCTTTGAGATCGTATTTAAGCAGAGCTTCTGCGATACGCTGAAAAACAATGACAAGATCGTTATCACCTATTCGGCAGTATTGAATGAAAATGCGGTGATCGGCACTGAAGGCAACAAAAACACCGCTTGGGTTACATACGGTGAGAATAACGATATGCAGACCACACCGACTGATACCTTCACCAGAACCTGGTCTATCGATGTATTCAAATATGCGAAGATACACGACGTAGATACAGCTCTTGAAGGCGCGAAATTCCAGCTTTTGAGCGGCGGCACAGCCATTAAGTTTACCAAGCTGGCTAATTCGGAGGGCGGGGTTCCGACCTACCGTGTGGACAACAGCGGCACTGTGACAGATATCGTAACAGACGCAACAGGTAAATTCAAAATTGTCGGTTTGGATTCGGGCGCGTATGCACTCAGAGAAACCGCCGCACCGCAGGGCTATAACAAGCTGGCGGCGGATATTGCCGTGACTATCGCCAACGACGGCACCGTTACCTACACCTACGGCGAAAACAGTGCAACAGGCGAGATCAAGGTGCTGAATAAGAGCGGCGCCGAGCTGCCCGAAACAGGCGGCATCGGCACGGTGATCTTCTATATCCTCGGCGGTGTTCTCGTTATCGGCGCGGGAGTAACGCTGGTCGTTAAAAGACGTATGGTTTGTGAGAAATAAGGTTTAATTCATCAGCCGCAGGGTGAGAGTTCTCGCCCTGCGGCAACGAGGAGAGTCCTGCAATGAAAAAGAAACTGCCCACGTTGATCTTGGTTTTGGTGTTTATTGCAGGATTGTCCTTGTTGCTGTATCCGACGGTCAGCGATTGGTGGAACTCAATCTATCAGTCGCGCGCGATCGCGGATTATTCCGAAACGGTTGAAAAAATGGGGGATTCCGAATGCCGCGCATTGCTGGACAGCGCGCGAAAATATAACGAGTCCCTTGCCGCCGAGTCCGCGGGATTCGGGCGTGCGCCGAAGAACGGCGGGCAGTACAGCGATATGCTCAGCATTTCCGACAGCGGTATGATGGGATATATCGAAATCCCGTCGATCGGGGTGAAGCTCCCGATCTATCACGGAACGGAGAGCCGCGTGCTGCTCTCCGGCGTTGGGCATCTTGAGGGGACGTCGCTGCCCGTGGGCGGCGAGAGCAGTCACTGCGTGCTTTCGGGGCACAGAGGGCTGCCGTCGTCGAGGCTGTTCACCGATCTGGATAAGCTGAGCGAGGGGGATATATTTACGCTGTATGTGCTGAATGAAACCCTGAACTACGAGGTCGATCAGATCCGAACGGTGGAGCCGCACGAGATCGGCGAGCTGGTAATCAGCAGCGGGCAGGATTATTGCACGCTGGTCACCTGCACGCCCTACGGCATCAATTCCCACCGCCTTTTGGTGCGCGGGCACCGTGTGGAGAATGTCGACGGCGGGGCGGCGCGTGTGCTGTCCGACGCGGTGCTGATCGACCCGCTGCATACCGTTCCGCTGTTTGCGGCGCCGATTTTGATCGTGTTGTTTGCGTTCCTGCTTTTTAGAAGTAAAAATAAACGGGCGAATGTTTCATTCAACGATAATTCTGATGGGGAAGTGGTACAGTGAAAAACTGTGTGAAAAGATGGCTGGTCTGCTTATTCGCCGCATCGGCGTTGCTGTTTGGCGCGGCAGGCGGGCAGGTCTTTGCCGACAGCGCGGTTGATCTGTCAAAGACGGGAGCGGTGTCGGTAGTGCTGGAGGCGGACGGCGCTGTTGTTCCCGATGCGGAATTTTCGTTTTATCATGTAGCAAACGCCGTTATACGCGAGAATGAGCTGCGCTTTTCGTATACGGCGGAGTTTAGAAACTGCGGCGTTTCTTTGCAAAATCCGAAAGCCGACGACGCGCAAAAGTTGTTTGAGTATATTCAGTCGGGCAGCATAGACACGGCTTACGTAGTTGCGAAAACCGATGAGAGCGGTCGGCTCAAAGTCACCGACCTGCCGCTCGGAGTGTATCTGGCGGCGCAGACGGGCAGTACCGACGGCTTTTCGGACTGTACGCCGTTTTTAGTCGCCTTGCCGTATTATCGCGACGGCGCATGGCAGTATGAAACGGACGCTTCCCCCAAGACGGATGTGCGGCGGCTGGTCAGCATATCGGTCAAAAAGCGCTGGAACGACGGCTACGGCGATACGGGAGATGTCCGCCGCCCCGACCGTGTGACCGTTGCGCTGAAAAGCGGCAAAAATACGCTGGGGACGGCTGTGCTCAGCGAGCAAAACGGTTGGAGCCATGTTTGGGAAAATATACCCATGGCTGAGAATTTGTCCGTTCGGGAAACAGACGTGCCCAGCGGCTACACCGCGCTGTATGAGCGCGACGGGAATGCGTTTACGGTGACTAATACCGTGAATCTGATTAAAACAGGGCAGCTGAAATGGCCTGTTCCGCTTTTGGCGGGCTGCGGCGTTTTGCTGTTTGCCGCAGGCTGTGGGTTGGTATGCTTTGAGAAGAGAAAAAAGGATGAGTAGAATCCTCGGCAGGGTATTCATGGCGGCGGGAGTGCTGCTGATCGCTTGCTCCGCGGCGCTTGCGTGGAACAATTCCGCCGAGTCCGATCGGGCACAGCGGGAAGCAAACGAGATCGTGGATCGGCTTTTGCCCGATATTGAAAGCGGCAAGGCGGAGGCGGACGGCGAGTATGCGGGCATTATCGAGATTCCGTCTTTGCAGATCAAACTGCCCGTTGCCGCGCGGTGGAATTATGAGCGGCTGAAAAGCGCGCCCTGCGTGTATTACGGCTCGCTGAATGACCGCAATATGGTGATTGCGGGGCATAATTACGCCTGCCATTTCGGCAGGCTCTTCCGCTTAAAGACGGGGGACAGTGTGATCTTTACCGATGCGCGGGGAGTCGCGCATCGCTACCGCGTGGCGGAGCTGTTGACGCTGCCGCCGACCGCGGTGGAGGAGATGACCTC
>JBJEQI010000042.1:0-3864 GCA_051881675.1 Acutalibacteraceae bacterium | reverse complement strand
GTCTTCTGAATGGCGCGCAGCCCGAGATTCTGATGCTTTACCGCTTTGATATAGTCGTCGGTGAAGCCGATCGCCGACATCAGGCACGCCATAGCGATTCCCGCGATAAAGCGGATAGTAACGCCCGAATTGGTGAAATCGGTGATCAGCGGCGCGTCGGGGTCGGCAAACAAACAGACAGTAAATCCCGCAACCGACGCGATGAGAGTGCCGATCATGAACATAAATCCGCCCATTATCGGCGTTCCCTGCTTATCCTTATGCCATTTGGGTCCGATCTCCAAAATCGTCTGACCGAAATGAATTTTGCGCAAAAACGGGATGATCACAAGCCCCGAAAGGGCTGTAACGGCAAAGCCGATTATCGCCGCCGTCATCGGGATAAAACTGTTCATATTTGCATTTCCTTTCTGTTTACAATACTACTCTCCGAGAGCCGCGGCTATTACCTCACGCTCATCAAAGTGAACGGTTCCGTCGCGAAGAATCTGATAGGTTTCATACCCCTTGCCCGCAAACAGTATGATGTCGTCTGTCTGCGCATTCTTCACGGCAAATTCGATCGCCTGCCGTCTGTCCTCAATAACCGTATATCGGTCTTCGGGGCAGACTACGCCGCTCAGTATATCGTTAATAATCGCGCCGGGGTCCTCGGAACGCGGGTTATCCGAGGTAATGATCGTAAAGTCGGCGATCGAGGTCACCGCTTTCGCCATCAGCGGGCGCTTTGTGCGGTCACGATCGCCGCCGCAGCCGAACAGCGCCACCAGCCTGCCTTTTTTGAATTCCGAGAGCATCGTCAAAACGCTTTTCAGCTGTTCGGGCGTATGCGCAAAGTCGATAATCAGCGAGAAATCGCGGTCGCACGGCACGACCTCCACGATTCCCTTAACGCCTTTCGCGTTGTGCAAAAAGCGGACGACATCGAAGAAATCCAGCCCGAGCGAGATTGCCACGACACCCGCCGCCATGCTGTTATACACAGTGAACGCACCGGGCACGCCGACGCGCACCCTGCCGATCAGGCCGTTGGTCAGCAGCTCGTATTCCACGCAGTCGGCGCGGTATTGCATATCCTTTGCCGAATAATCGGAATCGTCGCTCTTGGCGGAATAGGTATAGACCCGAACGCCGTTTTTACGACATTCATTAATCACCGTCTGCGCCGCCGCGTCGTCATAATTAATCACCGCGTTGTCGCAGATGGAAAACAGCTTCAGCTTTGCCTTGAGATATTCCTCCATGGTGCCGTGATAGTCGAGATGATCTTGTGAAAAGTTGGTAAATACCGCCGTTTCATAATGCAGACCGTAGACCCTGTGCTGGTCAAGCGCCTGCGAGGACACCTCCATCACAACATAATCGCAGCCTGCCTTTTGCATCAGCGCAAACAGCGAATGAAGCTCATATGCCTCGGGGGTGGTATTGTGCGAGGGCAGCAGCTCCTCGCCGATAAAACTGCCGGTTGTGCCGATCAGCCCGACCTTGTGCCCAGCCTGCTCCAGAATTGATTTAATCATATAGGTGGTGGTGGTCTTGCCCGACGTGCCTGTTACGCCGATCAGCCGCAGTTTCTTCGCGGGTTCGCCGAAATAGTACGCGCAGAGCTTCGCATAAGCGACCAGCGGCTCATCGACTATGATCTGATTAGGAATGCCGAGATCGCGCTGCGCCACAATGAGCCTTGCACCTTTTTTGAGCGCGTCGGCATAATAATCATGCCCGTCGGTGCGCGCGCCCTTAATGCAGATAAATATACTGTCACAGGTGACCTTGCGCGAATCTATGAATATCCCGCTGCACGGCGCGTCGTCGAGGCTGACGGGCGCACTGCCGAGAACTTGGATTAATTCGCTGATTTTCATATATCCTCCCGCCTTTCGCTTATTCCACGGTAACAATTTCTCTGAATGAAACGGTGACGACCGTTCCGACCTCAACCTCGGTGCCCTTGGGCACCGACTGGTCGTAGGCGGTGGCGTTATCGGTCGAACCGCTGATTTTGATATTCAGTCCCGCGTCGGCGGCAAGCTGATTTGCCTCGGCAATCGTTTCGCCGATAAAGTCGGGGACCTTCACTTTCTTTGCGCTCTCGCTGTCATCGGTATATAATACCACGGTTCCGCCTCCGGGAATTGTCGAATTCTCAGAGGGCATCTGACGTTTAACAGTATCGCCCTCGCCGATGATCTTATATTCCAGTTCCAATGCAGACAGCGCCTTTTTCGCGTCGCTGACGCTCATGCCCTTGACTTTTGGCGTGACCGCCTCGAGCTTTTCGGCTTCCTCGGCGGTATATTCGGGGGCAACGCCGAGATAAGGCAGGATTTCCTCCATCATTTTGCCGACGGCAGGCGCACAGCAGGTGCCGCCGTAAGGGAACATGACGTTCGGCTCATCCAGCAGCATCAGTATTGCGATCTGCGGTGCATTTGAGGGAGCGATTCCGCAAAAAGATGCGATTCTCGCGTTAGAATCCGCCTTTTCCAGCTTTTCGGAGGTTCCTGTTTTGCCGCCGACCCGATAGCCCGCGACATAGGCGTTATGACCCGTTCCCTCGCTGACAACGCTCTCCAGATAGCGGCAGATCTGCTTGGAGGTTTCGCTCGAAATGACCTGCCTGACCTGTTTGGTGCCGTATTTTTTAACCACGTTGCCGTCCGAGTCGACGATCTGTCGGACAACGTGCGGAGAGTTGAGGTAGCCGCCGTTGACTGCCGCCGAAATGGCGGTGATCAGCTGGATCGGCGTGATCTTGAACGACTGACCGAACGATTCCGACGCCAGCTCAACGGGTCCCATACTCTCATAGCTGTGAAGAATCGACCCTGTTTCGCCGGGAAGATCGATCCCCGTCATTTTATCCAGACCGAACGCCGTTCGGTAGCTTGTAAAGTTTTTCAGTCCCAATGCCTGACCGATTGTAATAAACGCAGGGTTGCAGGAGTTTTGGAACGCCTCGGCGACCGACTGTGAGCCGTGTCCCTCCGATTTGTGGCAGCGAATACGCTTGTCGGCGATTTTGATATATCCGGGGCAATAGAACCGCTGTGTATCCTTCAGCGTGCCCTCCTCCAGCGCCGCAGAGCCTGTAATGATCTTGAATACCGAGCCCGGCTCGTATGTATCCGAAACGCATTTGTTGCGCCACTGCGCGTTCTGCGCCTCCGAGAGGGCTTTTGAGCGCGCCTCTCCGGTCAGCTTTTCGATCGCCGCCGCGGCGGTCGGATCGGCAATTTTGAGCGGTTCGTTGAGATTATAGTCAGGCAGGGTCGCCATGGCGAGGATTTCGCCCGTGTTTACATTCATAACAATGCAGCTGCCGCGGTTCATAACCTTATTCTCGGTGATCGCCTGCTGCAAATATTTTTCAACAATATGCTGGATATATTCGTCGATCGTCAAAACCAGCGAATGACCCTCTTTTGCCTCGACGACCTTTTGATAGCTGAAAGGAAGATCGGCGCCCTTGGCGTTTTTGGCGGAAATCACTCTGCCCTTGGTGCCTGTCAGCTCCTCGTCGTAGTAGTATTCCAGCCCGCCGAGCCCCTGATTGTCCGTGCCGACAAAGCCGATCACGGTCGAAGCCAGATTGTTGCTCGGATAGTAGCGCTTGGTGGATTCTTCAAGCCCGATGACCGAGCCGAAGCCGTTTTCCTTAATGAATTTGCGCAGCTTGGTCGCCGTTTCAATATCCACGGCGGAGCCTACCGTTTCATAGCCCGAGGTAGTTTTGCTCACCTTTGCAAGCACCTTATCATACGCAATACCGAGGATGTCAGACATCCCCTTGGCGATAGCCTCGCGATCCTCCTTGTCAATGGTGGACGGCGTAACATACGGCTTCCAAACCGTCGAGCTTTG
>JBJEQI010000041.1:6727-16989 GCA_051881675.1 Acutalibacteraceae bacterium | reverse complement strand
GGGTATGTGGCACGAGGACCGCTTCCGTCCGTTTTGCGGCGCGCTGGTCAATCTGGCGCTCAATCTGGCGCTGGTCAAGTTTATCGGTATTTTTGCGATACTGCTCTCAACGGTGCTCAGCTATGTTTTGGTGGCTATGCCGTGGCTGATACATAATCTGTTCACCGTTTTGTTCAAGCGTTCCTGCCGCGAATTTCTCAAAAAAGCGCTGTATGATACCGTTGCGGTCGCCGTTGCGGCTGCGGCGTCTTACGGGCTGTGTTTGTTTGTCGGTGACGGGATCGTCGGCATGATTTTGCGGCTGATCATCAGCGTCGTCGTTTCCAATGTCGTCCTGTTCCTGTTGATGGGCAGAGGCGAGGATTTTCGCGGGATGCTGGATATAGTGGATACAATGACCAAAAACAAGCTTTGCGCCGTTACCAATCTGCTTAGAAAGAGAGCCTGAACATATACTTCGCCCTACCGTTTTGCCTTGTGCGGGAATTTGTTGAAAAAACTGTTGACATTGGGATAAAACGGTGATATAATATACAAGACAACAAAGAAGAACTGTCCTGTTCTCACCTTGTGGCTCAGCTTAACGAGGTCAATTTTTCACCGTTTTATTCGGTTTTACGCAGGGCAGATTTGATCTGTCCTTTTTTGTTGTGATTTTCTATCGGAGGTGTATTCACATCAGCAAACAGGAACTTTCCATTAACGAGGAGATCCGCGATAAGGAAGTCAGGCTCATCGGAGCAGACGGCGCCCAGCTCGGAGTTATGCCGATAAAAGACGCTCTTCAGCGTGCGGACAACGCTCAGCTGGATCTCGTTAAGATCGCCCCTAACGCTCAGCCGCCCGTGTGCAAGATCATGGACTACGGTAAATACCGTTTTGAACAGGCTAAGCGGGAAAAGGAAGCAAGGAAAAGCCAGAAAGTCATCGAAATCAAGGAAGTCAGGCTCGGCATGAACATTGACGTTCACGATTTCAACACCAAGCTTCGCCATGCCGAAAGATTCATCAAAGACGGCAACAAGGTCAAGGTGTCGATCCGTTTTCGCGGCCGCGAAATGGGTCATCAGAACATCGGCCTTGCCACTATGACGCGTTTTTCGGACGCTTGCGCGGAATTTGCTTCCATCGAGAAGCCTGCTAAAATGGAAGGCAGAAATATGCTGATGTTCTTGGCACCGAAGAAAAACTGATACAAAGTACAGGAGGAAAAGTCAATGCCTAAAATTAAGACACACTCAGGCGCTAAAAAGCGTTTCGCTCTTACCAAAAACGGCAAGGTAAAACGCGCTCATGCCAACAAATCTCACATTCTGAACAAAAAGACAACCAAGAGAAAGAGAAATCTCCGCAAGACGGCTATGGCTGACGTTACCAATACCGCTCAGCTCAAGCGCCTTATCCCCTATAAATAAGGGTCGGTTGCATA
This sequence comes from Acutalibacteraceae bacterium, assembly GCA_051881675.1. Taxonomy (GTDB): domain Bacteria; phylum Bacillota; class Clostridia; order Oscillospirales; family Acutalibacteraceae; genus CAKRRH01. The sequence continues at coordinate 15,560 of JBJEQI010000041.1, read as the reverse complement.
TTTATTTTGAAAGGAAAGATTAATAATGGCACGTGTTAAAGGCGCTATGATGACGCGCAAAAGAAGAAATAAAACATTAAAGCTTGCCAAAGGTTACTTCGGCTCCAAGCATAAGCTCTTTAAAACAGCGAAAGAAGCTGTTATGAAATCAGGCAACTATGCCTATATCGGACGTAAGCAGAGAAAGAGAGATTTCCGCAGACTGTGGATTACCAGAATCTCCGCCGCCGCAAAGATGAACGGCATGAACTATTCCACATTCATGAACGGCCTTAAAAAAGCGGGCGTTCAGATGAACCGCAAGATGCTGTCTGAACTGGCTATCAGCGACGCAAAGGCTTTCACCGCGCTCACTGAGCAGGCTAAAGCCGCATTGAAATAACAAGCCTCACGTGCCCGAATTGATAAAGGATTCGGGTGCGTTTTCGCTTTATTATACGGCTTGAAATGCCGCGGTATTTATTGTAGCGACGCCGAGCCTGCCGCCCCGCTTTCAGCGCCTGACCGCCCGCCGCTTGGCGTGCTGTTCGGCGCAAAGATACGTGGAATTTTGCGGATTTGCGGCTAAGCGAATGAGGGGTCGGCGGCGCGGGCTCTTTTGCAGATTTCGCACGACGGCGTGTGCGCTTTTGCGGGTTCTGTGCGTCCCGACGGGGCGCAAAACCACTGTGCAATATGCGCTCGGGCGGCGGCAGAATCTTTATCTATCACGCGGTGACCGTTCGACCGCTAATCGGCGATCGTTCATCGGTCAAGGCGATTTTTGTATAATAATCTTCGGGAGGGGGCGACGTTTTGGGCGCGATCATTACATCCAAAAGCAATACCGGCGTTAAATATGTCAAAAAGCTGATCTCATCTGCCAAAGAGCGCAGGGAGAGCGGCAAATTTGTGCTTGAGGGGCTCCGTCTTTGCCGAGACGCCGTGCAAAACGGCAGAGTCTTTTCCGAAGCTTTTTATACAAAAGCCGCTTTTGAAAAGAATCCCGACGATATGCGCGCGATCATCGGCGCCGCCCGCAGGGCGTTCGAGGTGACCGATGAGGTTTTCGCCGCTATGTCGGACACCGTCACGCCGCAGGGAGTGCTGTGCGTGGCGGAGAACGACTGCCTGCTCGACGCGGGAATTAAACCGAGCGGCAAATATATCGTTTTGCACAGCGTCGCCAATCCCGACAACGTCGGCGCGATCGCCCGAACCGCCGAGGCTTTCGGGCTGAGCGGTCTGATTGTGATCGGCGGGTGCGATGTGTTCAGCCCGAAGGCGTTGCGTGCGTCGATGGGCGCGCTGCTTAGAATCCCCGTGACCAAAATGAGCGAGCAAGATTTTTTGCAGACTTGCGATAAATATAAAATAGCGGCATACGCCTCCACGCCCGACAGCGGCGCTGTGCCGCTTGCCGATTGCCGCTTCGATCAGGGGTGCGCCGTTGTGATCGGCAACGAGGCGAACGGCTTGCCGCAGGAGTTTATTGATAAATGCCGCTCGGCGGTGACCATCAAAATGAGCGGAAGAGCCGAATCGCTGAACGCCGCGGCGGCGGCTGCCGTTTTGATTTACGAAATGACCAAATAGCCCGATCATCCGCCGAATCCGCCCTGAAATTCAGGCGAAATGGGGCGTTGTTTTCTGCGCTCGGCATACAAAGGGGAAGTGAATGTTGTGAAAAATGATGCGTATTGGATTGCTCTTCAAAACGTCATGGGTTACGGCAACCCGAGAGCGATTGAGATTTTGCGGCATTTTGACAGCTTGGCTGACTTTTTTGCCGCCGATGAAAAGACCGTCCGCAATATGCATATTCTGACCCCCGCCGAGCTGAAGCGCCGAAAAAGCATCGACCGCGACGAGATCAAAAAGGTCATAGCGATCTGCCGCAAAAACGGCTATCAAATATTAACTCCCGAGGATGAGGAGTTCCCCAGACGCTTTCTGAGAATCAAGGACCCGCCCGCCGTTTTGTATGTGCTAGGCGAGCTGCCCGACATGGAGGACGAGCTCGGCGTTGCCATGGTAGGAACGCGCAACTGCACCAAAAGCGGGCTGATCGTCGGCTCGGTTCTGTCCTACAGGCTTGCCGAGGCGGGCTGTGTGATCATCTCGGGCGGTGCGCTCGGAATCGACACCGCCTGTTTGCAGGGCGCAGTCGCCGTGCATAAAAAGTCGGTCATCGTGCTCGGATGCGGGCTGGATTATCCTTACCTGCTGTCGAACCGAAAGATTCGCGACAGTGTCGCTCAAAACGGGGCGGTTATTACCGAATATCAGCCGGGAGTCGCGCCGTCGGTCTACACATTTCCGGTCAGAAACAGGCTGATGAGCGCGCTGGCAAACGGCGTTGTTCTCATCGAAGCACCGCTGAAAAGCGGCGCGCTGATCACCGTCAGCCACGCGCTGGAGCAGGGCAAGGATATTTTTGTCATCCCCGGCGATATTACCAACAAAAATTATGCGGGGAACAACCGCCTTTTGCAGGACGGCGCCCGCGCTGTTTATACGCCGCGCGATGTTGTGGAGGAGTATATTTCCCAATATCCGCATAAACTGTTTTTGAAAAATTGTGATACGCCGCTGGCGGAAGACAGGCTGTTTATCAATCTGTATAATAAGAACAAAGCCGTCCCCGATGATAAGTATGTGAATCGCCGCCGCCGTTACACGAGCGATTCTGATGACAATTCCGATCAAAAGCGCAAGGCGTCACCCGTCGGCGGCGCGCGTCGTGTAAAGCAAGGCGCTGCCGAAAAAGCGGGGCAAAACGCGGAGTTTAGCGCTCCCGCCGCGGGCAAGAGCGCGGCGCTCGGATTTGAAGATGATGAAATTGTTATGAAAATTTACAACTGCTTTACAAATAAGCCGCTGTCAGTGGATATACTTATTGAAAAAAGCGGTTTGCCCGCCTCGGAAGTTTTATATGCGCTGACCGAGCTGGAAATGAACGGCGCGATCACGGCGCTGGCGGGCGGTTTGTTTGAAATAAACGGCTGAATTTACCTGTAATAAACGAAAAAGGATGGATTTTCTGATGCGTAAGTTAGTGATCGTGGAGTCGCCTTCAAAGATCAAAACGATTAAAAAATATCTCGGCAGCGAGTATGAGGTCGTTGCCTCTGTCGGTCATGTCCGCGATCTGCCGAAATCAAAGCTCGGAGTGGATATTGAAAACGGATATACGCCTCAGTATATCAATATGAAAGACAAAACCGAAGTTATCAAGTCGCTGAAATCCAAGGCGGCGGACGCGGATTTTGTCTATCTTGCGGGGGACCCCGACCGCGAGGGAGAGGCGATCTCCTGGCATCTGTGCCATATTCTCGGCCTTTCCGAAAGCGAGAAAAACCGTATCACTTTCAATGAAATCACCAAAAGCGGCGTTGAAAACGGCATCGCCCACCCCCGCTGTATCGACATGGATCTGGTCGATTCTCAGCAGGCGCGCCGCGTGCTCGACCGCATTGTCGGTTATAAGATCAGCCCGTTTTTGTGGAAAAAGGTGAAGCGCGGTCTGTCGGCAGGGCGCGTTCAGTCGGCGGCGGTTCGCATGATCGTTGACCGCGAGGATGAAATTCGTGCGTTTGTTCCCGAAGAATACTGGACGCTCGACGCCAAGCTCAAAAAGGATACGTCCGCCTTTGACGCGAAATTCCACGGTTCGGCGGACGGCAAAAAGATCGAGGTCAAAACGGGCGAGCAGTCCGAGCAGATTGTGAAAGCGCTCGACGGCGCGGTCTATACCGTTGCCAACGTGAAAAAGGGCAGCCGCAAAAAGCAACCCGCCCCGCCTTTTACCACCTCCACTTTGTTGCAGGAGGCCTCCCGCAAGCTGAATTTCAATTCGCAGCGCACCATGCGTATTGCGCAGGGGCTGTATGAAGGTGTGGATATTGAGGGAATCGGCGCGGTCGGTCTGATCACCTATATGCGTACCGACTCGCTGCGCATTTCCGATGACGCGCGCGCCGCGGGCAACGCCTATATTTTGTCGCGCTACGGCGAGAAATATCTGCCCGCCAAGCCGCGGTATTACAAGCAGTCGGCGGATGTTCAGGACGCGCATGAGGCGATTCGTCCGTCAGATCCGTCGCTCACCCCCGACAGGGTGAAGAATTCGCTCGGCGCCGAGCAGTATAAGCTGTATAAGCTGATCTGGGAGCGCTTTATGGCGAGCCTGATGCAGCACTGCGTGCAGGATACCGTGAATGTGGATATTACGGCGGGGGACTATCTTTTCAAGGCGAGCGGCTTCACCGTCCGTTTCGACGGCTTTACCGTTCTTTACGAAGAGGGCAAAGACGACGAGGAGGAAGCGGCAAAGGCTTTGCCGCCGCTGGAAGCGGGCGAAACGCTGAAGCTGGTGAAGCTTTGCCCGAATCAGCATTTCACCCAGCCCCCCTCACGATATAACGAAGCAACGCTGATCAAAGCGTTCAAGGAAACGGGTATCGGCAGACCGTCGACCTATGCCACCACGATTTCCACCATCGTTTCGCGCGAATATGTCGAGCGGGACAAGAAAACGCTGAAACCCACCGTTCTCGGCGAAACGGTCAATACTCTGATGAAAGAGATGTTCTCGGAGATCGTCGACCTGAAATTCACCGCCAAGATCGAGGACGATCTCGATAAGGTCGAGGCGGGTAAGGCGCAGTGGGTGTCCGTTGTGGATAAATTTTACAGCGGATTTGAGAAAACGCTGAAAAACGCCGAGGAGAAGATGGACGGAACGCGAATCAAGGTTCCCGAGGTCGAGAGCGACGTTGTCTGCGAAAAATGCGGCAGAAAAATGGTCATTCGTTCTTCAAAATACGGCAAATTCCTTGCCTGCCCCGGATTCCCCGAGTGCCGCAATACCAAGCCGATCGCCGAGGAGATGCCCGGCGCCTGCCCGAAATGCGGCGGGAAGATATTGAGGCGTAAATCGCCCCGTGGCAGAATCTATTACAGCTGCGAAAAGGGCAGAGAATGCGGATTTATCACATGGGATGAGCCGACGGCGGACAATTGCCCGAAATGCGGCAAGACGCTGTTTTTACGCCGCAAGGATTTGACCGTTTGCAACAACGAGAGCTGCGAGAACTATGTGGCGCCGCCTGTTTATGAGAAGAAAACAGCGGCAAAATCCACGGCGAAAAAGACCGCCGCGAAGAAGAGCGGGTCGAAATCCACCACGAAGAAAACGACGGCGAAAAAGACTGCGTCCAAAACGACAAAAAAGACCGACGCGAAATCGACCGCGAAAAAATCCGCGGAAAAGGCGGAGGAATAAATGTCGGACAGAACCATAAACGTCATCGGCGCGGGTCTTGCGGGGTGCGAGGCGGCGTGGAAGCTTGCCGAAAGCGGTTTTTGCGTGGATTTATTTGAACAAAAGCCGCAAAAGCGCTCGCCCGCTCATCGCAGCGACGGCTTTGCCGAGTTGGTTTGCTCCAATTCGCTGAAAGCGGATCGGGTATCATCGGCGGGCGGCTTGCTCAAAGCGGAAATGCGAAAGCTCGGCTCGCTTTGCCTTGCGGCGGCGGATCGGTGCCGCGTTCCCGCAGGGGGCGCGCTCGCTGTCAACCGCGATGAGTTTTCAGAGTATATCACCGCCAAAATCAAGGGCCATCCGAACATTCATATTCATTACGGCGAGGTGTGCGACATCCCGCAGGATGGGTATACAATTGTTGCCACAGGCCCGCTCACCGAGGGCAAAATGGCGGAGAGCATCTCGCGTATCTGCGGAGATTATCTGTCGTTTTACGACGCGGCGGCGCCGATCGTGACCGCCGACAGCATTGATATGAACGAGGCGTTTTCGATGAGCCGCTATGAGCGGGGCGACGACGATTATATCAACTGCCCGATGAACAAGCAGCAGTATGAGGATTTCATCGCGGCGCTGGTCGACGCTGAAAGCGCGCGGGGGCATGATTTTGACCGCGCGGGCAAATCGGTCTACGAGGGATGTATGCCGATCGAGATCATGGCGCGGCGCGGCGCGGATACGGTTCGCTTCGGCCCGATGAAGCCGGTGGGGCTGCGTGACCCGCGAACGGGTCATCGCCCGTGGGCGGTTTTGCAGCTGCGGCGGGAGAACCGCGACGGCACGCTGTTGAACTTGGTCGGTTTTCAGACGAGCCTGAAATTCGGCGAGCAAAAGCGGGTCTTTTCGATGATTCCCGCGCTGAAAAACGCCGAGTTTGCGCGCTACGGCGTGATGCACCGCAATTCCTTTATTGATTCGCCGCGCCTGCTGAACGGCCGCTTTATGCTTCGCCGCCGCGATACGGTGTATTTCGCGGGGCAGATCACGGGCGTTGAGGGATATATGGAGTCGGCAATGTCGGGCATTATCGCCGCCGACGATCTTTGCCGCCGCCTACGGGGGGATGAACCGCTCGATTTGCCGCGAACGACGATGATCGGCGCGCTCGGCGCCTATATCAGCGACGAAACGGTGAAGAATTTCCAGCCGATGGGCGCGAATTTCGGCATGATACCGCCGCTTGATGTGACGATTCGGGATAAGCATGAGCGCTATGCCGCGCTGGCGCAGCGTTCGCTCGATACGCTCGACGCACTGCTCAGGGCGGCGAAATAGCCATACATAGCCAGATAAACAGGAGGAATACAGATGAAGATCATACTGGACGCATTCGGCGGGGATAACGCGCCGCTTTGCATTTTGCAGGGGTCGCGCATGGCGATCGACGAATACGGCGCAGAGATTCTGCTTTGCGGCGATACCGAGAAGATCAAGGCCTGCGCCGCCGAGAACGGCATTTCGCTCGACGGCATGGAGATCAAGCACGCGCCGCGGGTCATGGATATGCATGACGACCCGAATACCATACTGCAATCCAATTCCGATACCTCGCTGGCGGTGGCGCTCGGCGCTTTGGCAAACGGCGAGGGCGACGCGGTCGTTTCCGCGGGAAGCACGGGGGCCGTGCTGTTCGGCGCGACGTTTATCGAAAAGCGGATTAAGGGCATCAAGCGCCCCGCCATCGGAACGGTCATGCCCGGAACCGAGCGCCCGTATATGCTGATCGACGCGGGCGCCAACCTGAATTGCCGCCCCGAAATGCTGATGCAGTTCGCCATACTCGGTTCGGCGTATATGAAAAAGGTTATGGGAATCGAGCGGCCGACGGTCGGTCTGCTGAATAACGGCGCCGAGGATACCAAAGGCGGCGAGGTTCTGGTGGGAACCTATCAGCTGCTGAAAAAATCGAATCTCAACTTTATCGGCAACGTCGAGGCGAGGGATGTTCCCCGCGGCGCCTGCGATGTGCTGGTGGCGGATGGCTTTGCAGGCAATGTTGTGCTAAAGCTGACCGAGGGTATCGGCGCGGAATTCATGGGGCTTTTCAAGGACATACTGATGAAGAATGCGCTGACCAAGCTTGCCGCGCTGATGATCAAGCCGGGGCTGCGCGATCTGAAACGGCTGCTGGATTACAGCGAATACGGCGGAGCGCCGATCGTCGGTGTTCGCAAGCCGGTGTTTAAGGCGCACGGCAGCTCGAACGCCAAGGCGATTCGCAGCGCCATCAGGCAGGCGATGACCTTTGTCGAAAACGGCGTTATCGACGAGATCATGGCGGCGATGGAGGATAATTCCGCCGCAGAATAAACGGTATCATTTCGCCCCGCACTGCGCGGGGCGTGGCGAGCCGAAAGGCTCGGCAAACAAAATTTGAAAGGAGAGAGCAGGATGTCTGATTACAGTGCGATCGAGAAAAATCTCGGCTATACGTTTCGCGACAAGTCGCTGATTTCGCAGGCGCTCAGCCATTCTTCCTATGCGAATGAAACGAAGAATCCCCGTTCATCCAATGAGCGGCTGGAGTTTTTGGGCGATTCGGTGCTGTCGATCATCGTGTCGGATTATATTTATAAGAATTACGAAATTGCGGAGGGTGAGCTGACAAAGCTGCGCGCGTCGCTGGTGTGCGAGGAAGCGCTTTTTGATTTTGCCAAACAGCTTTGCCTCGGCGATTTTGTGAAGCTCGGCAAGGGCGAGGCGCAAAACGGAGGCGCCGCCCGCCCGTCGATACTGTCCGACACTTTTGAGGCAGTGCTTGCCGCAATCTACCTCGACGGCGGCATCGAACCGGCGAGAAAGCTGGTTCTTCGGTTTGTCATCGACGATTTGGAGCATCGGTCGAAAATCAGCTTTAAGGACTATAAGACCCGCTTGCAGGAGGTTATCCAGAAGAATCCCGAGGAGCGGCTGGAATATGTGCTCACGGGCGAGAGCGGTCCCGATCATGCCAAGCGGTTTGAGGTGGAGATCCGTCTGAATTCCAATGTGATCGCTCGCGGCGAGGGTAAAAGCAAAAAAGCGGCGGAGCAGGCGGCGGCGCGCGAGGCGCTGTCGCTCATGGGAATTCGGGAATGATCCATGCTGGCTGTGTAACTGTCAGCGGGGATACGATTTTGTTCTGCCGAATATCCGAAAAAGAAAGTTAGGATAGCATGAGCCGACATTCGAATATTTCTGTATTTGTTCCGCATATCGGCTGCCCGCACAGATGCAGTTTTTGCAATCAGCGGTATATTACGGGGCAAGCGGTCGCCCCCCGCGCGGCGGATGTGGACAAGGCTGTGGCAACGGCGCTGGCTTCGCCGCGTTTCGATAGCTCCGCGGCGCAGATCGCCTTTTTCGGCGGCAGTTTTACTGCGGTCGATGCCGACTACCGCCGGGAGCTGCTTGCGGCGGCGCGGGCGTATGTAGACAGCGGCGCTGTGCAAAGTGTGCGCATATCCACGCGCCCCGACTGCATTGATGAAGAAATTCTGCGCGAGCTTGCGTTTTACGGCGTTCGGTCGATCGAGCTCGGCGCGC
>JBJEQI010000041.1:0-6627 GCA_051881675.1 Acutalibacteraceae bacterium | reverse complement strand
GAAATTCTGCGCGAGCTTGCGTTTTACGGCGTTCGGTCGATCGAGCTCGGCGCGCAGTCTATGTGTGACAGCGTCTTGCGGCAAAATGAGCGCGGCCATACGGCAGATGATGTTCGCCGCGCGTCGCAGCTGATTCGCGAGCGTGGATTTGAACTTGGGCTTCAAATGATGACGGGGCTTTACGGCTCGAGCCGCGAGGAGGATCTTTATACCGCGCGGGAGCTGATCACGCTCGCCCCCGACACGGTGCGAATTTATCCTACCGTGGTGCTGGAAAATACCCGGTTGTGCGAGCTGTATCGGGCGGGGGAATATATTCCGCAAACGGTGGAAGAGGCGGTTTCGCTTGGCGCACAGCTGATCCCGATGTTTGAAGATGCGGGGATTCGCATCATCCGCTTCGGTCTGCATACGATCGAGGAGGAAAAATTCGTTGCAGGAGCGTGGCACCCCGCGCTGGCGGAGCTTGCCTATTCAAGGATTTTTTTGAATAACGCCCTGCGGCGGCTGGAGCGTTTGCCAAAAGGGGACTACCTCATCCGCTGCGGCGGGCGCGAGTTATCCAAAATGATCGGAAACGGCAAATGCAATCTTGAAAAGCTGCGGCTTTCGGGGTATAATTGTAAGGTAAGGGCAGACGGGGGTCTGTCGGGTTATGATATAAAAATCGAGCGAGAGGAATAATCCTAATGCGATTAAAAATGCTGGAAATTCAGGGATTCAAGTCATTCCCCGATAAAACAAAGCTGACGTTTGATCAGGGCATTACGGCGGTAATCGGCCCGAACGGAAGCGGAAAAAGCAACATTTCGGATTCTATTCGCTGGGTGCTCGGCGAGCAGTCCAACAAACAGCTGAGAGGTCAGAAGATGGAGGACGTCATTTTCGGCGGCACCAAGCTTCGTCGTCCGCTCGGCTTTGCCGAGGTTACGATCGTGATGGACAATACCGACCGCGCGCTCGGTTTTGATGAGGACGAGGTCGCCGTGACCCGTCGGTATTACCGCTCGGGCGAGAGCGAGTATAAAATTAACGGCGCGTCGGTGCGGCTGAAAGACGTGCGCGAGCTGTTTATGGATACCGGTCTTGGGAGAGATGGTTATTCGATGATCGGGCAGGGCCGTATCGACGAGATTGTCGGCTCAAAATCGGATGAGCGCCGCGTGATTTTTGAAGAGGCGGCGGGAATTTCACGTTTTCGCTACCGAAAAGCCGAGGCGGAGCGCAAGCTGGAGCGTGCAGAGGAAAATATGCTTCGGCTCCGGGATATTGCCGATGAGCTGGAGTCCCGCGTCGGCCCGCTGAAAGAGCAGTCGGAGAAAGCGGCGGAGTTTTTGGAAATCTCGGTCGAGAAGAAGGATTTGGAGATCGGCCTTTGGCTCAACACGGTTGAAAAGTCGAAGGAGGAGCTTCGCGAGCACGATAACAAGCTGACGATCGCAAAAGCGCAGTATGAAAAGCTGGAGCGCGATCTGGCGAATCTCGAGGCGTCGGAGGCGATCAACGCGCGGGATATTCAGTCGATCGCGGTGCAGATCGACGCGATCCGCCGTTCCTCCTCCGAGGCGGACGAGCGTTCCTCGCAGACAAAGAGCGAGATCGCCGTTTTGGAAAACACCATTATGCATAATAACGATACCGTTTCCAGATTGGAGAGGGATATTGAGAATGACCTCGGCGACGCGGACATTGCTCGCGGCATCGAGGAGAAAACCGCGCAGATTGAGGAATTGACCCGCCTGATCGGCTTAAAACAGCGGGAGTATGACGAGAAGTGCGAGCAGCTGGGCAGTCTTGGTGACAACAGCGGCGATTATTCCCAGCAGATCGAGGAGAAAAACCGCATACTGAACGGGCTTTCTGCTGAAATTTCGGAAAACAGGGTCAAAATGATTACGGCGAAAGAGTCGGCGGAGGAGTTGATTCGCCGCGCGGAAAGCTTTGAGAGCGACCGCGAGGCGCTCGGCACCAATATTGCCGCCGCGGATAAGGAACTGTCGGAACTGGGGCGCGATCTTGCTCACTGCGAGCAGCAGATCGCCGAGTGCCGCAATGTTACCGCAGGGTTTGAGATGAAAGAAAAATCGCGTTCGGGCAAGCTGGAGCAGCTGCGCGCCGAGTGCGATCAATTGCGGCTCGATGTCGGCGAAACCGAGCGCAGAATCAAGATATTGCAGGATCTTGAACGCAGTATGGAGGGCTTTTCCTATGCGGTCAAGTCGGTGTCAAAAGAGGCGGAGCGCGGCTCTCTGCGCGGGATACACGGCCCCGTGTCGCGGCTGATCGGCGTTCCCGCAAAATATGCCGCGGCGATTGAGATCGCGCTGGGCGCGGCGGCGCAGAATATCATCGTCGATTCCGAGGAGGACGCTAAGCGCGCGATCGCGTTTTTGAAGCGGACAAACGGCGGCAGAGCAACCTTTTTGCCGATAGGCACTATCCGCCCGAATCTTCTCAAGGAGAACGGCGTGGAGAACTGCGGCGGATTCGTCGGAATCGCGTCGGAACTGGTTACATATAAGGCTGAATATCAAAATATTATCTCCTCACTGCTCGGCAGAACGGCGATTGCGGAGGATATCGACAGCGCCGCGGCGCTGGCAAAGCGATTCTCCTATCGTTTTCGCGTTGTGACGCTGGACGGTCAGGTGGTCAATGCGGGCGGTTCGCTGACAGGCGGCTCGCTGTCCAAAAACAGCGGCGTGCTGAGCCGCGGCGCGCAGATCGAAAAGCTGAAATCAAAGCTCGGGGAGCTGAGCGGTCTGTTTGAGAAACGGTCGGCGGAGGTAAAGACGCTTAGCGAAGAAGTCGCGAAAATGCGCGCCGATATGCAGGCGGCGGCGAGCGAGCTTGCCACCGCGAGTGAAGATAAGATTCGCGTTGAGGGCGAGATCCGGCTGCTTACCGAGCAGCGCAAAACCGCCGCTGCGGGATTGCAGACATTGGAGCGCCAAAACAGCGAGAGTGCCGAGCGCCGAGCGCTTTATGAAAAAGCGGCGGCGGACGCCGAAGAGGAAATTGCCCGCATCGAGCTTCGCATAGCTGAGATCGATAAGGACCTGAAAAGCTTGTCAGGCGGCAGGGATATGCTCGCTGCTCGCCGCGAACAGCTTGCCGAAGAAACCGGCGCGATAAAGCTTGAAATCATCGGATATACTAAAGATATCGAAAACTGCCGCAGCAGCATCGAGCAGTTCGGCGCGGCGCGTTCGGATAAGGCGGCGCACGCCGATCTGCTGAGAGCGGAGATCGCCGATATTGCGGATAAAAATGCGCAGATCGAGAAACAGATCGCGGAACTGCGGCTGTTGGAAGACGGCTTGATCAAAGCCAATGTCGACGCGCGCGGTGAGATTGAGCGGCTGTCCCGTCGCCGCGAGGAGCTGGAAAAGGCCTCGTATCAGTCGCGGGCTGCCGAGCGCGAAAAGCTGGACGAACGCGAAAAGCTTTCGGGCGAGATCGCGCGCCTCGGCGAGCGCCGCAGGGTGATGGAGGAAGAATATAACGATATTGTTTCCAAGCTGTTCGACGAGTATGAGCTGACGCTTTCGGCGGCGGCTGAGATCGCCGTCGTCCCCGACGATATTCCCGCCGCCAACAAGCGGCTCGCGGAGCTTCGCCGTCGCATACGGGCGCTGGGGAGCGTCAATGTCGCGGCAATCGAGGAGTATAAAGAGGTCAGCGAGCGCTATGAATTTATGCGCGCTCAGCTGGACGATGTGGAAAAATCGCGCCGTGAGCTGACGCGCCTGATCGGTGAGCTGACCGACACGATGAAAGATATGTTCACCTCGCAGTTTGAGATCATCGCGAAAAACTTCACCGAGGTGTTTAAGGAACTGTTCGGCGGCGGAACCGCCGAACTGCGGCTGACCGACCCCGAGAATGTGCTCGAAACGGGCATTGACATCGTCGCGCAGCCCCCCGGCAAGAATATTGCCATTATCGAGCAGCTGTCGGGCGGCGAAAAGGCGCTGATAGCGGTGTCGATCTATTTTGCGATCATGAAGGTCAATCCGCCGCCGTTCTGCCTGCTGGACGAGGTCGAGGCGGCGCTGGATGAGGTCAATGTCGACCGTTTTGCCGCCTATCTGCGGCGGATGAGCGGCGGCACGCAGTTCATCGTGATTACCCACAGGCGCGGAACGATGGAGGAGGCGGACGTTCTCTACGGCGTTACGATGCAGGAAAAGGGTGTTTCCAAACTGCTTTCGATCAATGTTTCCCAGATCGAGAAAACACTGGAGAGCCGTGTGGAAAAATAATGCGTGGCAGCGCTGCTTTGATACGGAAAGGATAGTTTGAATGGGTATTTTCAGCAAAATAAGCCAAGGGCTTAAAAAGACGGGCGATAAGTTTTCCGGCGCTTTTTCGGGCATTATCGGCTCGTTTACCAAGATAGATGATGAATTATTCGACGAGCTTTCGGAGGCGCTGATCCTCGCCGACACCGGCGTTCATACGGCGGAGAAAATCTGCGAACAGCTGCGCCGCGACGTGAAGAATCAGCGGGTCACCGACCCGGCATTGATCAAGGATATGCTGAAAAAGATCATTGCGGATATTCTCAGCGTGGATAATTCGCTTCATCTGGATACCAAGCCGTCGCTCATTCTCATGATCGGCGTCAACGGCGTCGGCAAGACCACGACGATCGGCAAGCTCGCCACCCGCTTAAAAGCCGAGGGGAAGAGCGTTGTGCTCGGCGCGGCGGATACTTTCCGCGCGGCGGCGGCGGAGCAGCTCGGCATCTGGGCAGACAGAGCGGGCGTTCCGATAGTCAAGCACGGCGAGGGAAGCGACCCTGCGGCGGTGGTGTTTGATACGATCGCTTCGGCGAAAGCCAAGGGCGCGGATGTGATCATCTGCGACACGGCGGGCCGACTTCACAACAAAAAGAATCTCATGGATGAGCTGGGAAAGATTCGTCGTGTGATTGCCCGCGAAATGCCCGATTGCAGTGTGGAGACGCTGCTCGTGCTGGATGCGACAACGGGGCAGAACGCCGTGAATCAGGCGCGTGAATTCAAAGAAGCGGCGGGAATCGACGGCATTGTGCTGACCAAGCTCGACGGAACCGCCCGCGGCGGCGTGGTGCTTGCCATAACCGAAGAGCTGGGAATCCCCGTTAAGCTGATCGGCGTCGGCGAGCAGGCGGATGATTTGCAGGATTTCTCCCCCGAAGACTTCGCCGCGGCGCTCTTTTCCGAGAATGTCTGATGCCGTGGTGCGCTGTTTTGAATAAAAAGGAGACTTTACGCGGATGAAATTGCTTGTTGCCAGCAAAAATAAAAAGAAGATCGCCGAGATCGAGCGCATCCTTGCGCCGCTCGGTTTAGAGCCTGTATGCGAAACGGATATTGGTATTGCCCTGCCCGAGGTGGAAGAAACGGGCAAGACTTTTTTCGACAACGCTTTGCTGAAAGCGCGTTCCGCCGCAAATACGGCGAATATGCCCGCTGTGGCGGACGATTCGGGGCTTTGCGTCGATGCGCTCGGCGGCGAGCCGGGGGTGTATTCCGCCCGTTATTCGGGCGAGGGCGCCAATGATCAGAAGAATAATGATAAGCTGCTGAGGGAGCTGGCTAAACTCCCCGGCTGTGACCGCGGCGCGCGGTTTGTCAGCGCGGTGTGCGTTGTCTTCCCGAACGGGGATGTGATTTCCGCCGAGGGCGAGATTCGCGGAGAAATTGCAACCGCTCCATCGGGCAGCGGCGGCTTCGGCTATGATCCGCTGTTTTGCGTCGGCGGCGTTTCGTTCGCGGATATGAGCAGCGACGAGAAAGATAAAATCAGCCACAGAGGTGCGGCGCTCCAAAATCTTAAAGTAAAGTTAGAGGAATATCTGAATGTTAAACAGTAAACAAAGAGCAGGGCTTAAATCGTTAGCGGGTAATTATCAGCCGCTTTTTCAGGTGGGAAAGGGCGGCGTGTCCGACGCGCTGATCAAGCAGGTGGATGATGCGCTGACCGCCCGCGAGCTGATCAAGATTTCGGCGCTGGAAACTATCCCGGAACCAGTCTGTGACATTGCGGACAAGCTCGCCGCCGCCACCAACAGCGAGGTGGTTTGCGTGATCGGCAGAAAAATGATCTTCTGGCGCCGCAACAAAAAGAATCCGAAAATTGTTTTGAAAAGATAATTCGGCTGATTTGCGATGATCCGTTTTTGCCGAGCGGTATCCTGAAACGGAGGACAGTTTTATGAAGATCGCTGTTTTCGGCGGCGCGTTCAATCCCGTGCATATCGGGCATACGGCGCTCGCCGACGCTTTTGATCGGGAGCTTTGTTTTGATAAAATATTGATCATTCCCTCAGGAATTTCGCCGCATAAGTCGTCGGCGGGGCTGATCGGCGCCGCAGATCGGCTGGCGATGTGCCGCCTCGCGTTTCGCGGCAAGGATAAAGCGCAGATCAGCGACATCGAGTGCCGCCGCGCGGGCAAAAGCTATACCGCCGATACGCTGGAGGAGCTGTCGCGAATCTATCGGGGCGGCGAGCTGTTTTTGCTCTGCGGGTCGGATATGTTTTTAACGCTTCATTCGTGGCGCGATCCTGAGCGGATATTTGACAAGGCGGTGATCTGCGCCGCCCGCCGCGCGGATGAGTCGGATGAACGGATAAAA
>JBJEQI010000040.1:0-3903 GCA_051881675.1 Acutalibacteraceae bacterium | reverse complement strand
ATCGTCGACTTCCCGATGTATGAGGAGGACGAGGAAACCGGCAACCTGATCTTTACCCACAATCCTTTCTCGATGCCGCAGGGCGGCCTTGACGCGCTGAACAATCAGAAGCCCACCGAGATTCTCGCTTATCAGTACGATGTCGTCTGCAACGGCGTGGAGCTGGTTTCGGGCGCTGTTCGCAACCACGATATTGAGATCATGAAAAAAGCCTTTGCCATGGCGGGCTATTCCGAGCAGGATCTGCAAAATAAATTCACCTCGCTTTACCACGCCTTCAAATACGGCGCTCCGCCCCATGCGGGCATGGCGATCGGCATCGACCGTATGCTCATGCTCATGCTGGATGAGGAAAGCATCCGCGAGGTCATCGCGTTCCCGATGAACGCCAACGCGCAGGATCTGCTGATGGGCGCGCCCGGTGAAGTCACCGAGCAGCAGCTGCGCGAGGTCCACATTAAATTAAGATAATTCTTTCGGTATCCCTGCGCAATCGGGCGCGGGGATACCGCCATAGAAAAAGCCGTTTTCGCCCGGTCTGCCGCGCGCATAAATGGCTTAGCTTGCGGAATCTAACCGCAATATACCCCGAAAGGAGAACTTACTCATGGTAACCAAGGATGAGATCCGCGATCTTGCGATTTTATCGAAGCTGGAGCTGGATGAAAGCCGCCTCGATGAACTGACGGAGCAGATGGCTCAGATCGTCGGATTTGCCGACACAATCAACGCTTACGACGGCGAAACTGAGGAATTCGATAATATCAACGGATTGGTGAATGTTCTGCGCGAGGACGAGGTGCGCGAAAGCTACCCTGCCTCGGAGATTCTCAAAAACGCCGACGGCGGCGAAAACGGATATTTCGCTGTTAAAATGAAGCTTTGATCGGATGGTGCGCTTATGTCTGACTCTGTAATAACCAAAATTCATGAACTGCTCGTTTCGCGGCAGATTTCCTGCACGGAACTGACGAAAAAATATCTCGACGCCGCTCATCTTGAAAACGGCGAGCTGAATGCCTATGTCAAAATGACCGACGATACCGCCCTGTCCGCCGCAAAAGCGGTCGATGAAAAAATCGCCCGCGGCGAGGAGATCGGTATGCTCGCCGGCGTGCCGATGACGCTGAAAGATAATATTTCCACCAAAAATATTGAAACCACCTGCTGCTCCAAAATACTCGAGGGCTATCGCCCGATCTATGACGCGTTTGTCTGGGAGCTGCTGCAAAATGAGGGCGCGGTCTTGCTCGGCAAAACGAATATGGACGAATTCGCCATGGGCTCTTCCTGCGAAACCTCCTGCTTCGGCGGCGCGCGCAATCCGCACAATATCAACCATGTTGCAGGCGGCTCGTCGGGCGGCGGCGCTTCTGCCGTCGGCGGCAATATTGCGGCGTTTGCGCTCGGTTCGGACACCGGCGGCTCCATTCGCCAGCCCGCCGCTTTCTGCGGCGTTGTCGGGCTGAAGCCGACCTACGGCGCCGTTTCGCGCTACGGGCTGATCGCTTATGCCTCCAGCTTTGATCAGATCGGTCCGATCACCAAAAGCGTGCGCGACGCGGCGATCGTCTTTGATGCAATATCCAAGAAAGACGTCAACGATCAAACCTCCGGCGGCGCCCGTGAAACCACGGCGGACAAGCTGGGTAAGTCGATCGAGGGCATTACGATCGGCATTGCGCACGAATACTTTGACGGCGTGCGCGACGACGTCAAATCCGCGCTGGAGAGCGCTGTTCGCGAGTATGAAAAGATGGGCGCTAAGATCGAGTATATTCATATGCCGATCATCAAATACGCTCTGCCCGCTTATTATATCCTCGCCTGCGCCGAAGCAAGCTCCAACCTCGGCAGGTACGACGGCGTGCGCTACGGCTACCGTACCGACAGCTTTAAGACATTCCATGAAATGGCGTGCAAAACCCGCAGCGAGGGCTTCGGCGAAGAGGTCAAGCGCCGAATTCTGCTCGGCACCTATGTGCTGTCGTCGGGGTATTACGACGCTTATTACAAAAAGGCGCAGAATATGCGCGGGGCTATCATAAAAGCCTTTAACGAGGCGCTGTCGCAGTGCGACGTTCTGCTCGCGCCGACCGTACCGATGACCGCATTCCCGAACGGATTTACGGGTGCAAACGCCGTCGAAACCTATCTGACCGATATTTGCACCGTGCCGCTGAACATCTGCGGTCTGCCGGGAATCTCGATTCCCTGCGGAACGGGTGAAGACGGTCTTCCGATCGGTATGCAGCTGATCGGCGGCGCATTCAGTGAAGCAAAGCTGCTGAATATCGCGTATCAATTTGAGAGAGAAACCTCGCACTTCACCGACACCGGGAGAGGAGTTGAGCTGTAATGAAAGAATATGAGCTGGTATCGGGTCTTGAAACTCATGTGGAGCTTTCCACCAAAACCAAGATCTTTTGCTCCTGTACCACCCGCTTCGGCGACGAGCCGAACACCCACTGCTGCCCTGTCTGCATCGGGCTTCCCGGCACCATGCCGCTGCTCAACCGTCAGGTTGTCAGATACGCCATTATGGCGGGTCTTGCCACCCACTGTGAAATCGCGGAAATCGCCAAAATGGACCGCAAAAACTACGTTTATCCCGACCTGCCCAAGGCGTATCAGATCTCGCAGTACGATAAGCCGCTTTGCCAGAACGGGTATATCGAGCTTTCGAGCGGCAAGCGCATCCGCATTTTGCGTATCCACATTGAGGAGGACGCGGGCAAGCTGGTTCACGAGCGGGGCAACACCTATGTCGATTATAACCGCGGCGGCGTTCCGCTGATCGAAATTGTTTCCGAGCCGGATATTCGCTCTATCGACGAGGCAATCGAGTATGTGGAAAAGCTTCAGCTGATCATGAAATATATCGGCGTTTCCGACTGCAAGATGCAAGAAGGCTCGCTGCGGTGCGACGTCAATATCTCCGTCCGCGAAAAGGGGGCGGAGGAGTTCGGCACCCGCACCGAGATCAAGAATATGAACTCCTTTACCTTTATTCAAAAGGCGATGCAGTATGAGTTTGACCGTCAGGTCGACCTGATTGAAAGCGGCGAGAGCGTTGTGCAGGAAACCCGCCGATTCGACACGTCGACGGGCGAAACCAGCCCCATGCGCTCCAAGGAGGACGCTCACGATTACCGCTATTTCCGCGAGCCGGACCTTGTTACGATCAAAACCTCTAAGGAGGAGGTCGAGAAGATCAGAAGTATGCTTCCCGAGCTGCCCGACGCTAAGATCGCGCGGTATGTAAGCGAATACGGCATCTCCGAAACCGACGCCGCTATCATAGCCAAATACCGCAGGGTAGCGGAGTTTTTCGACGCGGTTGCCGAAAAGGTCAAAAAGCCGAAAACCTGCGCGAACTTTATCATCACGCAGATCTTCCGTAGGCTGCCCACCGAGGAGCAAAAAGAGCAGTTTGACATCCGCGTGTCGGCGGACAGCATGATCGCGCTGATCAAGCTGACGGAGGACGGCAAAATCAACAACAATATCGCCAAATCCACCCTCGATAAAATGCTCGAAAGCGGTAAAACGCCCGATGAGCTGATCGACCCGTCTTCGCTCGGCGGCATGGACGAAAACGCCCTGCGCGAGATCTGCGAAAAGGTCATTGCG
Source organism: Acutalibacteraceae bacterium (assembly GCA_051881675.1). Lineage (GTDB taxonomy): Bacteria > Bacillota > Clostridia > Oscillospirales > Acutalibacteraceae > CAKRRH01. The sequence continues at coordinate 270 of JBJEQI010000040.1, read as the reverse complement.
GATAATGAAAAGGCGGTTTCTGACATCCGCGGCGGCAAAGCGGCGGCATTCGGCGCGCTGGTCGGCGGCGTGATGAAAGCCACCCGCGGCAGTGCCGACGCACAGCTGGCAACCAAAATTCTGCACGAGCTTGTCGGAGTGTGAGTATGCAAAATAACGCATCGGTTTGCTATATTATCGGCGCGGCGGAGGTCGCTGCCCTGCCGCTAGCGCCCCAAAGCGGCGATATGGTGATCGCGGCGGACGGCGGATGGTTGACGCTGAAAAGAT
>JBJEQI010000039.1:0-3908 GCA_051881675.1 Acutalibacteraceae bacterium | reverse complement strand
TCACCACATTTACCGTTGATGATAAAGCGGCAGCAGATAACGATACGAAGTCTCCCCAGACAGGAGATAACAGCCATATGCAATATGCGCTCGGCACCGCATCCGACGCACCCGTCAGCGGCTGGAGCACCGCTGTTCCCAAAGCACAGATTGCGGGCACCTATTATGTGTGGTACAAGGTGGTCGGCGGCGCGAATTACAAGGATACGACGCCCGCCTGCGTTGCGGTGAAGATCGCGCGAGCCGCGATCACCGTCACCGCCGATAATAAGACCAAAACCTACGGGGATAAAGACCCCGCGTTCACCTGGCGCGTTACCGTAGGGGATTTTCAGCCAAACGATACCCTGACAGGTATTCGCATTTCCCGCGCAGAGGGCGAGAATGTCGGCAATTATACTCTCGCGGTCACCCACACCGCAGGCACCGACCCGAACTATGATATCACTCTTGTAAACGGCTCGCTGACCGTTGTTCAAAAAGAGGTGGGAATCCGCTGGGATAATACTGCCCTTATCTATAACGGCTCGGCGCAGAACCCCACTGCGACGGCGACAGGCGTTGTGAACGGCGACCAGATTTCCTTTGTGATCAGCGGCGCGCAGACCGACGCTTCCGATACAGCTTATACGGCCGCTGCGACCGACCTTGTCGGCGCCAAGGCGGGCAACTACAAGCTGCCGACGAATAATACGACGAAATTCACCATTTCCAAGGCAGATCAGGCGACCCCTGCGGGCGTCGGTAAGATCGATGAAACCGTTTCCAAAAAATCCGACGGCGTCATTACAGGCATAACTGCCGCCATGGAATACCGCAAAGACGGCGAGAGCGCTTATATCAGCCCGAGCGAGAGCACAGTCGCCAATCTTGCCGCGGGCACCTATTATGTGCGCATGAAGGGCGACAAAAACCATAAGCCGTCCGCCGAAATTGCGGTCACCATTGCCGCGGGAAGAAAGCTGAATATCCGTGTTCCTGCACAGCAGACGGGATATACGCTGACATCGTCGGCGTATGCGGTGGATTACCTCGGCGGCGCGAACCTCACCTTTACGCTGGCGGAGGGCTACAGCAAGACAGCGAATTTCGCCATTTTGCTGAACGGCAATGCCGATGCGGCGTGGATAAACGATCGGCTGTCACTGCAAGGTATCAAAGACGACTTAAATATCACGGTTGACGGCGTTGCCGATATTACGCCGCCCACCGCCGAAATCAAGGTGGCGGACAACGCGTGGACCTCATTTTTGAATCACATTACCTTCGGGCTGTTCTTTAAGGAAACGCAAGACGTGACCGTCACGGCGAGCGATAACGGCAGCGGCGTGGATAAAATTCAGTATTATGTCGGCGAGGGGCAGCTGGAGTATGACGAGCTTCGCGGCATCGCCGATTGGGTGGACTACAACGGAGGGTTTGCTTTGCGCCCCGATAACCGCTATGTGGTCTATGTGAAGGTCACGGACAAGGCTGGAAATATCCTCTATATCAGCTCCGACGGGCTGGTATTCGACAGCGTTGCCCCTGTGTTCGACGGCATTGAAAACGGCGGCGTTTATTACGGCGACAAGGTCATTCGCGTGTTCGACGAGCACCGCCCCGTCGCCCTTGCGGTGGACGGCGCGGATGTCACCGACGAGATCGCTGATGATGCATACACCGTTGCGGCAGATAATCAGGAACACACGCTCGTTGCCACCGACAAGGCGGGCAATGTGACCGAGTATCGGATCACCGTGTATAAGAACTACACCGTCACTTTCAAGATTGACGGCGAAACGGTCGGCACCGAAACCGTCGAGCACGGTAAGAATGCTACTCTGCCGCCGATTCCCGAAAAAGAGGGCTATGATCAGACCGCGCCCGTTTGGGACAACGACGGCAAGGCGATCACGGCGGATACCGAGATCCATGCGGTTTATACGATTAACGAGTACACGATCACCTTTATGGATGAGAACGGTGTTTACAAGACCCTGACCTATAAGCACGGCGAAACGGTGAAAATGCCCGATGTTCCCGCAAAAGATGGGTATACCGTTCGTTGGGATGCGGTTATCCGCGAGGCAACCGCCGACGCTACCGTCAAGGCGGTGTATACCAAGACCCCGAAGGCGGAGAAGCCGACTTCCCCGTATACCGGAACCGACGCGGTCGGTTGGATGTGGATCATGCTCTTGTTCGTCAGCGGCGGTGCGGTCATGGCACTGCGTGTTTACGGCAAAAAATCCAAATTCGGGGAAACAAAATAAGAGGTATCGGGGAGTACCTGACACGCTTCTCCCTCGGAAAACCTCTTGATGAAACCGATTGAACAAAATAACAGCGCCGTGCCATTTGCACGGCGCTTTTGCCTTATCTGAATTTATTTCATTTAGTATTGTCTTTTATACGAACGGAATCCGACTTACCGCCTCGGCTTTAAGAGATACGGCTTATACAGCGATCAGCGCGATTGCGGCAATGCCGATCAAGATGCCCACCCAGGCGGACGCGGAGATTTTCTCCTTGAAAAAGACGCCCGAAAGCACCGAGGAGAGCAGGATCGTCCCGCCGTTGATGACAGGGAAGAAGAACACCGCGGGCAGCGCGGCGGCGAGAATCATATTCAGCTTGTTGGCAATGACCTGGCTCAGCGCCAGCGCGACGCCGCAAATCCAAAACCGTTTTCGGTCGGGCTTCGGCTCCTCAGGCTCCGAATGCTTCTTTCCCGCAATGAGCTTCGCCGCCAGCGCGATCAGCGCCATAAAGCCGAACGAGAGGAACAAAAACTCATTATAGCCAATATCGCCGAAGATCACGCCGAAGCATTTTTGCATCATGCCGACCGTTCCTGCGCAGACCATCGCCATGAATACATAGATCAGGTATTTTTTCGACGAACTCCCCGAAACCTTGCCCTTGAAGACAATCATGACCAGCGAGCAGATCATCAGCACGATGCCGACAATCCAGCTCCACTTGATCTCTTCGTGAAAATACAGCGCCATGATGATCGTCGGTATCAAAAAACAAAAGGCGTAGATCAGCGAGCAGACGGAAACGGGTCCCTCCTTGACCGCGCGGATATACAGCGACTGCGACCCGAGGGTGAATCCGCCGTAGAGCAATGCCAGCAGAACAAACAGCGGGTTTGCCGCTACCGAGAGGTTCAGCCCCTGAACCGAGAAGATGATCAGCGCGGTAACGCCGGTGATGATGTTCGCCGACATCATGCCCCTAACGCTTGCAAACTCGGATTTTCCCGCCTTTGAGACCAAATTTTTCGACACACCGAGGCAAAGCGATATTCCGAATAAAATATAGTTCAGCAATGAAATACCGCTCCTTTACAGCTCGACAGTGATCTTGCGGCAGAGGATGGTTTTTCTCTTTACGCCGTTTTCATCGGGATAATAAAAGTCGCCGTAGACCAGCAGCGCCGTATTTTGCCCGAGCGGAACGATCTGGGGATTGCCGCACTCGCCGTCCCACTGGTGCCAGATCGGTTTTTCGATCTTTTCGTTCGCCAGCCCACTTCGGTCGCCGGGCTTGAGTATGCAAAGCGGCTCGGACCATTCGGTTCCGCTGTCGTTAAGGCAGGCTTTCACAAAGATTCCCGGGCGCGCATAGCAGATCAGGGTGACGCCGCACCCCAGCGTACACAGCCGCGGGAAAACGCCGCAGTCGGCGGCAATTTCGGGCTTCGACCAGCTATGGCCCATGTCGGTGGAGCGGCTCATATACATCGGCGCCCACTCATAGCCGGTCGACGCCATCCATGTCGAACGCAAAAACCAGACGATCGAGCCGTCGGGCATAAAGGCAAAGTCGCTGTCGCTGAAGCCGCCGCTCTGATAAGGGTATTTCGTGCTGCCGTCGGCAGGGTATTCCATATGCGCCCGCCGCTCAAAGGTGCGGCCGTT
>JBJEQI010000038.1:0-3945 GCA_051881675.1 Acutalibacteraceae bacterium | reverse complement strand
ATCAATTATCACAAATTGAAATCGGACAATCGGGTTAAAATCGACAAAAAAACAGGTCAGTATGATTTTATCGTCGACGCAGCCGAAGGTCTTACCGCCGCCGCAAAAGAAAAACGTGACAGTATTGATATGCGTGTGGAAAAGATGAAAGAAATAGTCGACGTAAATCCCGATGAGCATTTCATCTTGTGGCACGACCTCGAGAATGAGCGGCACGCAATCAAGAAAGCGATGCCCGAGGCGGTAGAGGTTTACGGTTCGCTCGATATGGATATCCGTGAACAGCGGATTGTTGATTTTGCGAACGGCAAAACAAGACTACTGGCAACGAAGAAAGAGATATCGGGTCAGGGTTGCAATTTTCAGAAGTATTGCCACAGAGCGATATTTTTGGGTATAGATTACAAATTCAATGATTTTATACAGGCGATACACCGCATATATCGTTTTTTGCAAACAGAAGAAGTTATCATTGACATAATCTATACCGACAATGAGCAGTCGATACTTGATGAGCTGCTCGCTAAGTGGAAAAGATTTGACGAACAAGCAGAAAAAATGAGGGCTATCATCAAGGCGAACGGTTTATCGAATAACACGATAATTGCCGAGATGAGCCGTTCAATAGGAGTTGAGAGAGTGAAAATTGAGGGCAAAAATTACACAGCCGTTTTGAATGATTGCGTTGAAGAATTGAAGAACATCGAATCCGATTCGGTCGGATTGATACATACATCAATCCCATTCAGCAATCATTATGAATACACACCGAGTTATAACGATTTCGGACACAACGAGAACAACGAGCGATTCTTTGAGCAGATGGACTATCTCACGCCTGAACTGTTGAGAGTGCTGAAACCTGGCAGAGTTGCGGCGATACACGTTAAAGACCGTGTTTTGTTTGGCAACGCAACAGGCGACGGAATGCCGACAATAGACCCATTCAGCGAAATGACAGTATTTCATTATCTGAAACACGGTTTCAAATATATGGGCAGAATCGTTGTGCTGACAGATGTTGTTCGGGAAAACAATCAAACATATCGCCTCGGTTGGTCGGAAAACTGCAAAGACGGCAGTAAAATGGGCGTAGGTTGCCCCGAATATGTTTTACTGTTTCGGAAACTGCCGACCGACACAAGCAGAGCATATGCGGACGAGCCTGTGCAGAAAACAAAAGACGATTACAGCCGTGCGCAATGGCAGCTGGACGCACACGCATTCTACCGTTCAAGCGGCAATCGGTTGATATCCAAAGACGAGCTGAAAACTATCCCGATAAGCGATTTGCAGAAGCTATATCGCAAATACAGTCAAGGCAACGTATATGACTACGATGAGCACGTTGAACTGGCGAAAGAACTGGACAAAGACGGCAGACTGCCGGCAACATTTATGCTATGCGCCCCTGCGAGCTGGTCGGATGAGATATGGGACGATATTAACCGTATGCGCACTTTGAATACAACGCAAAGCCAGCGCCGACAAGCAATGCACGTATGCCCGTTGCAGTTGGATATTGTCGAGAGAATTATCAACCGATATTCCAATCCCGGTGATTTGGTATTAGACCCGTTCGGCGGACTGATGACCGTACCGCTGATAGCAATTAAACACGGACGTAAAGGCTATGGCATTGAGTTAAACCCCGATTATTTTCGTGACGGTGTTGGGTACCTTAAAGCCGAGGAAAACAAAGATAATCAAATATCATTATTTGACATCATAGGAGAGAACAAAAATGAAGATACAAAAGAGTGAAATATCAAGAAAAATCAAAGCGGTTAAGCCGTTTATGAACAGAGCACAGCAGATTTTGATAGCGGACGGTCTTATGACCGCCGCTGATGCTGAAAACACAATAACGGCTATAACGGTGCCGATAGACACCGAAGAAAAGTTTGTTTTGCCGCAAAAGGCAATTGCGATGATTGAAAAACTGCCCGAATGCGTGATTGATATTTCGGAAAAGGGCGGCAAAGTAGTTATCAAAACGCCGAACGGAACATCAAGATTTGCAACGGTACCGCCCGAGGATTTTCAAAATGTTTCGGCAAAGATCAAAAAGACGGTTTCCTCAATCGCATTTTCGGATTTCGCCGAGGCAGTAAATGCAGTTTTATATGTAGCTGATGAGAAATCCGACAAAGATGTATTGCGGGGCATATCATTTTCGGGCAACGGAACTAATCTCGATGTAGCGGCGGCGAGCGGAGTGCGAATTGCGTGGAGTTCGGTGCCCTGTGGTGATAAATTCGATTTTATCATACCGAAAACGACTATAAAAAACATTCTATCCCTCGGCGATTGCGGTGATGTTTCAATTTGCGAAGCTGAAAACAAGGCGGTTTTCAAAATCGGCGAATACACGATATACACATCTATTCTATACGGCGAATTTTTGGACTACAAACCGATGTTCAAAACTGCAAAAGACAGCATAACAGTGAACGCTGACGAACTGTCCGAAATATTGCAAAGAGCGCTGATATGTTCCGACAATTCTGTGAAACTGATATTTGACGGCGAACAGTTGACGGTTGAATCGCAAGCGGCAAGTGCCGAGTTCAGCGAATCTATGGGCGTGTACGCCGATACTGATTATACAATCGGAATGAATCCGAGATTGCTGTTAGACAGCGTTAAAACGTTCAGCGGCAAAGTGGAGTTCGGATTGTATTCGCCGACATCGCCCGTAACCATTGAACAGGGCGCGCAAAAAGCGCTGATTATGCCCATGCGACTGAGATGAGGTATATAATTCCTGATATTCCGCCGAGCAATAATCGTTTTATAGGTCGCAACGCTCGGTGGGAATATCAATCGCTAAAAAAGCAATGGGCGGATATGATTGCGCTGTTCTGCTGCCCGAAACCGCCCGAGCCGCTGAAAAAAGCAACCGTTAAGATTAAATATTATTTTACCGACCGCAGACGGCGTGACCCCGACAATTACAGCGGTAAGATGATATTAGACGGTTTGACGAAATGCGGCATAATTGCAGATGATTCGTTTTTTGTGATTGATTTGCAATTATCGGCGGAGTTCGGCGCGGACAAAGCGCAGACGGAAATAATAATTGAATGAATTTTGGAAGCATCGGCACCCATACAGGACCGGGCGCAAGATTGTAGGCGATGTGTGCCGCCGTGTGAGGTTCGCGGCGGAAATTTGATCGACGGAGGACAGACGATTGATGAGGGAACTCGGCAAGAGATTAAAGCAATATCGGCTGGAAAATGATCTGACCCAGCGGTATGTTGCCTATAGGCTCGGCACGACACAGCAGGCGGTCGGCAAATGGGAGAGCGGCGAGTCTTTCCCGCGGACAGAAAGACTGATCCGATTATCGGAGATGATCGGCTGTACGGTGGATGAACTGTTGAAGGAATAACAAAGGAGCGAGAATGAACGAATATAACGAACAAAAGCGCCGCGAGCTGATCATGCGTCTGCAAAAGCGGCTTGACCCGTATCGGAGGGTGCGTCCCCGGGTGCGTCCCGACTGTCCGCGGTGCGTATGGGGCAGACATTGCGGACAGGTCGGCGGGAAGGAACTGTATACCTGCCTGATTCCGGGCAGAATCTGCTTTGCACGCGATCGGCGGTTTTACAAGGGAGGACGATGAATGACGCTGAAAGAATTATCGCAGCTGTATTATCTGAACCGCGAGATTGCGCGTGATCAGGAGAGATTGGGCGAGCTTCGCGCGGCGGCTTCGTCCCCCGCTTCGCCGAAATATGACGGGATGCCGAAATCGCCGAATACCGATAACAAGCTCGAACGGTATATTGCCGAGATCGTTGATCTGGAAGCGATCATCGAAGCAAAGGTCGCGCAGTGTGTGCATGAGCAAAACAGGCTCGAGCGCTATATTGCGGACATCCCCGACAGCTTAACCCGGCAGATATTTCAATTGCGGTTTATTAACGGGCTGAATT
>JBJEQI010000037.1:0-3954 GCA_051881675.1 Acutalibacteraceae bacterium | reverse complement strand
GTTGTTCTCCCCGACCATCAGCACAAGCTCGTTATACTTTTCGGGGAGCTTTCCTTCTACTAAATCGAACTGCGAACGGACAAATTTCTCATCCCCGATGATCTGCGTAAATACATCAGTATTGACAAAGCTCGAGGACTGCCCCATCCCCGAAACCGAGCCCATATTCACCCCGAGATCTTTCATAACCGTGCTGGGGTTCGCCTGTGTAATACCGTTTTCGGTGTCGGCGTTATAAATATTCAGCGGGGTGGAATAGCTGTATTGAATGTCGCTGCAATACTTTGCAATGTCGCAATTCTCCGACTCGATATACGCCTTAAACGCCTTCAGATCATTGGTTTTGGCGCTGGAAAACATCGTGCCGATCATATCCGACATATTGTTATTGACATAAATCTTGTCGTCGGATTCATGCTTCTTTTCGGAATCGGTCATCATGCTCTGAAAGGCGCTCGACATATCCGCCGCAGTTTTTTGGATCGAGATCGGGTAGCTGGAAAGTGTATCTTTCTGCACGTCGTTTACATAACTGTTCACGCCCGTCGACAGCGACAATATCATCGCAATGCCGATAATGCCGATACTTCCCGCAAATGCCGTCAAAAACGTGCGCGCTTTTTTGGTCAGCAGATTGTTAAAGCTGAGCGAAAGAGCGGTCAGCAGCGACATCGACTTTTTCTTCGGCGATTTCGGCTTTTTACGCTGTTTCATCTGCTCGTTGACCGCTTCGATCTCCGCATTCAGCGCCGCGCTCTCCTCCTTGTCAAAGGGATGCGAGTCGGACGCCACTTCGCCGTCGACCAGACGGATAATGCGGCTGGAATACCGATCGGCAAGCTCGGGATTATGCGTTACCATAACGACCAGACGGTCTTTCGAAATGTCTTTCAGTATCTCCATGACCTGAACGGAGGTTTTGGAATCCAGCGCGCCTGTAGGCTCGTCGGCCAGCAAAATTTCGGGGTCGTTGACGATCGCGCGGGCGATGGCTACCCGCTGCATCTGACCGCCGCTCATCTGATTCGGCTTTTTGGAAAGCTGATCGCCCAATCCCACGCGCTCGAGAGCCTCGACCGCGCGGCGGCGGCGCTCCGCTCTTTTTACGCCTGAAAGGGTCAGCGCCAGCTCGACGTTCTTCAGCACGGACTGGTGCGGAATCAGGTTGTAGCTTTGAAAGACAAAGCCGACCGAATGATTGCGGTAGCGGTCCCAGTCGCGGTCGGCAAAATGCGCGGTCGACTTTCCGCTGATGATCAGATCGCCGTCAGTAAAGCGGTCGAGTCCGCCGATAATATTCAGAAGCGTTGTCTTGCCGCAGCCCGACTGACCGAGTATCGACACAAACTCGCTCTCGCGAAAATCAATCGACACACCGCGGAGCGCCTCGACCTTATTTGTGCCCGAAATGTATGTTTTTTGAATGTTGCGAAGACTGAGCATGGCATAATTCCTTTCGGTGATAAACATGAAAATACGATACGCTCTTATCATTATAGCAGATTCCTGCAAAATATGCAGCAAGACTTTTACGGACGTCTGCCAAGCAAAAGCGCCGCCGTAAGCGTGCTTGCTTCGACGAGGGCGGCGATCTCCTCGGCGCAAAGCAAGAACCTGCAGAACGTTAATATTATACTACTCAAGCAAAACAATGTGTTACCAAAATGCGGTGAATTCATGAACATTTGATGAATAAAACAGGCGCGCAGAAAATCTGCGCGCCGCAAAAATACGCTATGCTGTTTTTAGGAAAGCAGAGTTCTGTCGTTGACAAACTCCGTTCCGCTGACCTTTTCAAACTGGCGCAGCAGCGCCTCCACAGTCAGATTCTTCTTATCCTCGCCTGAGATGTCCAAAATCACTCTGCCCTCGTGCATCATGATCAGGCGGTTGCCGTACACGATCGCGTCGTGCATGTTGTGCGTTACCATCATCGCGGTCAGATGATTCTCCGCGATGATTCGGTCGCTCAGCTCCAGCACCTTTGCCGAGGTTTTCGGGTCGAGTGCGGCGGTATGCTCATCGAGCAAAAGCAGTTTCGGATTCTGCAGGGTAGCCATCAGCAACGTCACCGCCTGACGCTGACCGCCCGAGAGCAGACCGACCTTGGAGGTCAGCCTGTTTTCCAGACCGAGGTCAAGGCTTTTCAGCAGCTCCTTAAACTGCGCCCGTTCTTTCTTCGTAACGCCGAATTTCAGCGTTCTGCGCTTGCCGCGCCGCGCCGCCAAAGCGAGATTTTCGGCAATCTCCATATCCGCGGCGGTTCCCACCATCGGGTCCTGAAAGACGCGGCCGAAATACTTTGCGCGCTTATGCTCGGGGAGCTTCGAAATTTCAACGCCGTCGACCTTGATCGAGCCGCTGTCTATCGGGTAAACGCCCGTGATCATGTTGAGCACCGTCGACTTGCCCGCGCCGTTGCCGCCGATCACGGTGACGAAATCGCCGTCGTTCAGCGTAAGATCCACGCCGCACAGCGCCCGCTTTTCATTGATCGTTCCCCGGTTAAAGGTTTTATAAACATTCTTGATCTCAAGCATTGTCAGCGCCTCCGTTCTCTGCGGGAGCGCTCCCAGCGCTCTCCTTCTTCTTGCTGCCGAAGTTCAGCTGGCTCTTCCAATAAGGAACGCCGAGGAACAGCGCGACAACGAGCGCCGAAAACAGCTTCAGATCGTTGGTATCCAGACCGAGCTGAATAACCAGCGTCAATACAATATAGTAGATAACTCCGCCGAGCACCGCCGACAAAAGGCGCAGTGCAAAATTGCGGAACAGCTTGCCGAAAATAACCTCGCCGATAATAACGGCGGCAAGACCGATAACGATCGCGCCCCTGCCCATATTGATATCCGCCGCGCCCTGAAACTGCGCGAGCAGACCGCCCGAAAGAGCAACGATACCGTTGGAAAGGACCAGCCCGATGATCTTTCGCGAGTTGGTGTTGATGCCGTTCGCTCTCGCCATCGCCTGATTGCTGCCCGTTGCCCGAATCGAATGACCCAGCTCGGTTCCGAAGAACCAATACAGCACCGCGATAATGCAAACGGTAAACACGCCGCCGATAATGAGCGATTTCGGAATATTACCGAGCGTGACGATCAGATCGTAATTGCGCGAATTGATCGGTGAATTGGCTCTGCCGCTCATGATTCGCAGATTGATGGAATACAGCGCCAACTGGGTAAGGATACCCGCCAGTATCGCAGGTATGCCGAACTTGGTGTGAAAAATACCCGTGATCAGCCCCGCAAGGCATCCCGAAACAAACGCGATGAACAGCGCAAGATAGATGTTGACCCCGCTGGTCGTCAAAACGACCAAAACAGCGCCGCCCGTTGCCAGACTGCCGTCGACCGTCAAATCGGCAAGATCGAGTATTTTATATGTAATATACACACCGATAGCCATGATTCCCCAGATAACACCCTGAGCAACCGCGCCCGGCAGCGCACTTAAAAAACCGCCCATACAGAATATTCTCCTTTAACAAACGTAAAGCGATAAGCCATACTTATCGCTTTACTTTCGCATTGCCGTGATATAAATTACTGGATTGCCGTGTATCCCTCGGGAATCTTGATTCCGAGCTTTTCGCAGCGATCTTTTACATAGAGTTTCTCAAATTTATCGGAATAACCGATCGCCATTTCGGCAGGTTTCTTACCGTTGACAAGGATGTCATACGCCATCTCGCCCGCCGCATAGCCGATGTCATAATAGCTGATCGAAAGAGTTGCGATTCCGCAGCCCTCGCAAATACCTTTCTCGCCCGCGATCAGGGGCTTGCCCGCCGCTTCGATGATGTTGTTGACAGCCTCGGTATTGTTGGCAACGGTGTTGTCGGTCGGCGCATAGAGAGCGTCGCAGTCCTGAGCCGCCTTTGTGGCAACGGTGGTGATATCGTTGGTATCCGCGAACGAATACTGCTTAACGGTGATGCCCTTAGCCTCGAGG
>JBJEQI010000036.1:0-3978 GCA_051881675.1 Acutalibacteraceae bacterium | reverse complement strand
GATATTAGCTCCAGCTGTGAGTTTTATCTATTTAAGACCGACGAGTCGGGCGAGCCGACCGACATTCCGCAGGACAGAGCGGGCTATCTCGACGCTTCTCCGCTGGACCGCGGGGAGAATGTCCGCCGCGACATCTGCCTGACGCTGGAGGAAATGGAGATCATCCCCCGCACCTCGCATCACGAGCGCGGGCCGGGGCAAAACGAGATCGATTTCTGCAAAAACGACGCGCTGTCCGCCGCCGACGATATGAATACGTTTAAGTATGTCGTAAAGGCAATCGCCGAGCGGAACGGGCTGTATGCGTCCTTTATGCCGAAGCCGCTCGCCGAGCATCCGGGCAGCGGACTGCATCTCGGCTTTATGCTGAATAAAAACGGCAAGAATATTACCAAAAACGCGGACGGCGGGCTGTCCGATGAGGCGCGGCATTTCATGTTCGGAATCTTGAAGCATATTCGCGAGATCTCTCTGTTTTCCAATCCGCTTGCGAACTCCTATGAGCGTTTCGGCAGCGGTGAAGCGCCGAAGCAGATTTCTTTCTCGCAGGATTGCGGCTCGGCGCTGATTCGAATCAGTCAGTCCGCGGGCGAGGATGCAAAATTTGTTCTCCGCTCCCCCGACCCCGCCTGCAATCAGTATCTGACGTTTGCCTTGCTGATCTATGCAGGAATCGACGGACTGAAAAACAACTATACCGAAAAGGATCTCGAGCCGAACACAACGCTCCCCGATTCGCTCAGTGACGCGATCGCGATCGTGCGGCAGGGCAGCTTTGTGCAGAGCCTTGTCGATCGGGAGATTATCGACAGCTATATATCCGCCAAAACTGCCGAATGGCAAAGCTACTCCTCCGACCGCGCGGCGGAGATACGCAAATCGTTCCTGATCCACTGAGAATCGGCAGCGCGGCACAACTTGATCACAGGCAAAGGGCGGTGACGCTGAGTGGAAAAAATATTGATATGCTCCGGCTCGGCGGCAGCCGCAAAAGCGCTCGGCGACATGCTCGGCGACCGTGAAAAGCCGTCGATTACCGTTACCACCAACAGCGGCGAGGCAAGGCGGCTGATCTCGGCCAAAACATTTGATCTGATCATCATCAACTCCCCGCTTGCCGACGATCTCGGCGCGGATTTCGCGATCGACGCGGCAGGTCAGTGCATGGCGGCGATCCTGTTTATCGTGAAGTCGGACATCTACGGTATGCTTGCCCAGCGGCTGGAGAGCTACGGCGTTATGGTTTTGGATAAGCCGCTAAACCGAACGGTGTTTCTGAAATCGCTGTCGCTGTCGCGGGCGATGCTGAATCGGCTCCGCGGATTCCGCCAGGAAAATCAGCGGCTGAAAAACCGAATCGCCGAAATGCGCATCACCGACCGCGCCAAATCGGTGCTGATGGAATACTTAAAGCTCAGCGAGCCGCAGGCGCACAAATTCATTGTCAAGCAGGCAATGGATATGCGCATGACCAAGCTGGAAGTCGCTCAGAATATCTTAAAAACCTATGAAAAATAATCGGTCTTACTGATCATTTTGATAATGCAAATTACAGAACATAAGATGGAAAGGAAAGAAAAAATCATGGCAAAGTATATTTTCGTAACCGGAGGCGTTGTTTCGGGTCTGGGCAAGGGAATCACTGCCGCCTCGCTCGGCAGACTGCTGAAAAACCGCGGAGTGAAGGTTACTGCGCAAAAGCTGGACCCTTACATAAACGTCGACCCCGGAACGATGAGCCCCTACCAGCACGGCGAGGTGTTTGTCACCGAAGACGGCGCCGAAACCGACCTCGATCTCGGTCACTATGAGCGGTTCATCGACGAAAATCTCAATAAATTCTCCAACCTGACCACGGGCAAGGTGTATTGGAACGTGCTGAACAAGGAGCGCAGGGGCGAATATCTCGGCGAAACGGTTCAGGTCATTCCGCACATCACCAACGAGATCAAAAGCTTCATTTATCAGGTTGCCGAAACAACCGATTCCGACGTGATTATCACCGAAATCGGCGGAACGACGGGCGATATTGAGTCGCAGCCGTTTTTGGAGGCGATCCGTCAAGTTTCGCTCGAGATCGGCAAGGAGAACTGCCTGTTTATCCATGTCACCCTCGTTCCCTACATTCAGGGTTCGCTCGAGCTGAAGTCAAAGCCGACCCAGCATTCTGTTAAGGAGCTGCAATCGCTCGGCATCATGCCCGACATCATCGTTGCGCGGTGCGATATTCCCCTCCCCGATTCCATCCGCAAGAAAATTTCCATGTTCTGTAATGTAAAGCCCGACTGCGTTATCGAAAATTCCACCGTTCCCGTGCTGTATCAGGCGCCCGTCATGCTGGAGGAGAGCAATCTCTCCGATATTGTTTGCCGCGAGCTGTCGATCGACGCTCCCCGCCCCGATATGACCGAGTGGAACGAGATGCTTGCCCGCGTCGAGCAATGCAAGGATACTGTCAAGATCGCAATTGTCGGTAAATATGTCAAGCTGCACGACGCCTATCTCTCGGTGGCGGAGGCGCTCCACCACGCGGGATATGAAAACGGCGTGAAGGTTGACATCGGCTGGGTCGACGCGGAGGATGTGACCGACAGCACCGCCGCCGAAATTCTCAGTGAGTACGACGGTCTGCTGGTTCCCGGCGGATTCGGCGACCGCGGCGTTGAGGGCAAGATCTGCACGGCGAAATACGCCCGCGAGAATAATGTACCCTATTTCGGCATCTGTCTGGGTATGCAGACGGCGGTCATCGAGTTTGCCCGCCATGTGCTGAACCTTGCCGACGCCAATTCCAGCGAGTTCGACGAGAGTTCTTTGAATCCCGTCATCGCGCTGATGCCCGACCAGCAGGGCAACATTCCCAAAGGCGGGACCATGCGTCTGGGCGCCTACCCCTGCAAGATCAAGGACGGCACCAAGATGAAAGAATCCTATGATTCGGAGCTTATTCACGAGCGCCACCGACACAGATATGAGTTCAACAACGATTACCGCGAGAAGATCGAGCAATACGGCATGAAGATCACGGGTACATCGCCCGACAACCGCTTGGTTGAGGCAGTCGAGATCCCTGCGAACGACTATTATGTCGCGGTGCAGTATCATCCCGAGTTCAAATCCCGTCCCAACCGCGCGCATCCGCTGTTCAAATCGTTTGTCAAAGCGTCGCTCGAGCATATGCATAAATAATCACTCTTGAAAGGCACGATTCACCATGAAGATCAACAGAAATTTTGATAATCTTGTTCCCAACTATCTTTTCGCCGAGGTGGCGGCTAAAACAAAGAAATTCGCCGAGAGCCACCCGCAGGCGGACATCATCAAGCTCGGCATCGGCGATGTTACGCTGCCGCTTGCGCCCGTTGTCGTTGACGCGATGAAAAAAGGCGCGGACGAGCTGGGTGTGAAAGAAACCTTTAAGGGTTACCCCGACTATGAGGGATATGAATTTGTCCGCCAAGCGGTTGCCGATTATTATGCGTCGTTCGGCGTTCAGATCGACGCGGGCGAGGTATTCATCTCCGACGGCGCAAAATCCGACTGCGGCAACATCGGCGATATTTTCGGCGCCGACAACACTGTGTTGGTCACCGACCCCGTTTACCCCGTTTATGTCGACTCGAACATCATGGCGGGCAGACCGATCATCTACGCCGATTCCAACGAGGCGAACGGCTTTGCCGCTATGCCCGACGACAGCGTTCAGGCGGATATTATTTACCTTTGCTCGCCGAATAACCCCACCGGCTCCGCCTATACCTATGAGCAGCTGAAAGCATGGGTCGATTACGCGAATAAGAACGACGCGATCATCCTCTATGATTCGGCGTATGAAGCGTTTATCACCGAGGACCTCCCGCGCTCGATCTTTACGATCGAGGGAGCGAAGAACTGCGCGATCGAGATGTGTTCCCTCTCGAAGACGGCGGGCTTCACCGGCACGCGCTGCGGCTGGACGGTGGTGCCGGAGGCGCTGGT
>JBJEQI010000035.1:0-3993 GCA_051881675.1 Acutalibacteraceae bacterium | reverse complement strand
AAGTACCAGAAATTTTTTAAGGATACACTGCTTCAGGTGGGAATGGGGCAGAATAACATGCAGCTTACGTTTTACGCGGATAATGAAACGATCATCAGCGGATCGGAATTTCAGAAGCTGAGCGCTGTAAGGCAGGAGGAATGGTATACATATCTGACTGAGAATCATTTAATGCGCGGACTGTATCTGGGACTTGATGAGAGCAAAACAGCGGTGAGCAAATCCAAGCGAAAAATATGCTTTTTGCAGCGACTGGATTTCTATGGGGAGACGGAAAATCTGCTCCGGATCGATATCGATTACAGTAACACGCTGCGTCGATTGGAGAATATGAATTATGATGTGGATATCTATATCTGCAAGGGAGATAAGATCATCCTGTCCAACGGAAAGGACGGCAGTGTCGGAAAAGAATTTGAGATATTTACAGAGTATGATGATATCGGGTATGCAGAGCAGATGAGTACCTATGGACAGGAACTGGAGATCTATGTGATGAACCCGAAGACGGGGATCGTACAGGATATGCTCAGACATTATCCGCTCATCCTGCTTCTGGTACTTGTGAATGTTTTACTGCCGTTTTTTATGGTTTACTGTATCAACCATTCCTTTTCCGAGCGTATCCGGGAGTTGTCAGAGGTGTTTGAGCGTGTGGAGGACGATCAGCTGGTGGAGATCCGGAACGTACGGGGCGCGGATGAGATCGGCGGGGCGGCGCTGGACCGCGCCACATGGGACGCGATTACCGAGCTTTTCAACAACACCGTCGGCCGATCATGAAAAAACGAATATTCATCAAAAACGCCGCCGTTTTAACTCTCACCGCGATTATTCTGCGCACAGCGGGCATGATTCTGCGCATTTACCTGTCGCAGACTGTCGGCGCGGAGGGCATGGGGCTGTATCAGCTGATCTTCTCCGTCTATATGCTCGCCGCCACCTTTGCCACCAGCGGGCTTTCCACCGCGGTCACGCGCCTTTGTGCGGACGAACTGGTCTGCGGCGGCAAAAAATCCGTTTGCCGCACGGTGCGGCGCAGCATCGAGCTGACCGTGATCATCGGCATGGCGGTCACCGCGCTGATTTATCTGTTTTCCGACGAGATCGCGCTGTATTGGATACGCGATATGCGCGCCGTACCGTCACTGAAGATTTTGTCGTTTTCGCTCTGCTTTATGGGAATATCCTCCTGTATCAAGGGCTATTTTATGGCGCGGCGCATAGCCGTCCTCCCCTCCACCGCGCAGTTTTTTGAACAGGCAGTGCGTATCGCCTCGGTTATCGCGCTGATCGGTATGTTCGGCAAAAACGGGGTCGAGCAGGCTTGCTTTGCCATCCTTTGCTCCGACGCGATCGCCGAAGCGCTGTCCTGCGGCTATTTATTGATCTGTTACGCCGTCGACCGCCGTCATCTGAACGTATCAAGCGGCGGACACGAGGGACGACGAATTACCTCCAAGCTGATTCGCATTTCCTCGCCCATCATCGCGGGGCGCTACCTCAGCTCGATACTGCGCACCGTCGAAAATATGGCGGTTCCCGAATGTCTGCGCCGCTACGGCGGCTCCTATTCCGAAGCGCTCGGCGCTTTCGGCGAGCTGAAAGGCATGGCGCTGCCGATCATCTTCTTCCCCTCCAGCTTTCTGATGTCGATGTCGTCGCTGCTGATTCCCGAAATCTCGCAGGCCAAGGCGCTCGGCGACGACCGGGAAATCCGCGCGCAGGTTTCCCGCGCGGTCGGCATTACCCTGCAATCCTCCATTCTCATCAGCGTACTGTTCACCCTGCTGTCAAACCAGATCGGCGTGCTGGTCTACAACAGTGAAAACGTCGGATTCCTGATACGAGTGCTCTCCCCCCTCATCCCCGTGATGTATCTCGAATCGGTCTGCGACGGTATGCTCAAGGGCTTAAATCAGCAAAATCATTCGCTGGTATATCTCACAATTGACTCGCTTTTTCGCATCGCGTGCATCTTCGTCCTTGTCCCGCGCTTCGGCATGGCGGGATTCCTCGGCATGATGGTCGTCAGCAATCTGTTCACCTCGATGATGAACGTCATTCGGCTGATGAGAGTGTCGAAAACCCGCTTTGACGCCGTCAATTGGGTGCTGAAACCCCTGCTGTTCGCCGCTCTCGCGGGAATTACGGCATATTGCCTGATACATACCGCGTCATTCGGCATGATCGGCGAGGCGGCGGCCGCAGCGCTGGTCGTGACGCTGATCTACGGCGGCTTGATTTTGATTACCAAAACCTGCGAGCCGCTCAGCGCCGCGCTGAAAAAGCTCACCGCACGCAAAAACCGACGCGGCAAGCAGCAGGGCTGACGCAAAAGCGCCCCTGCCGCATCCCTACATTCAGCCAATACTGAGTATCCCGAAAGGAGAACGAGCGTCATGATCGAACGCGCCTCACAGCTATTTGATAAAGAGGTTATCTGCCTGAAAGACGGCACCAGGCTCGGTCTGATCGGCGAATTTGAGATCGACACCGCCACAGGCAGACTCGAAACGGTGATCATTCCGGGGCGAAGCCGCCTGTTCGGACTGCTCGGCAGAGAAGAGGATATCACGATACCGTTCGGGTGTATCGTCGTTTTCGGTGAAGAGGTGATATTGGCGGACCTTGCCCCGCCGCCCAACCGCAGGGCAAAGCGGTCGATACTCGATCGGCGGCGGTGAGCGCCGATAAGCCGCATATAAAGCCGAGCCCCCTTTAGCCGAACGGTTAAGGGGGATTTTAGTCATAATCGAAAATAGCTATTGATTATTCTGTGAATATATGGTAACATATATGGCAGATAGGGTGCTGTCCGAAAGCGTTTGCTTTCGGCAAGTTTGATCTTTCAGACGGCACATAGGCGGTTAAGTCTTGCCCCTGCAAGGGGTGATTTGTATGAATTACATAACAGTAGATGACTTGTTTACTTTCAGCTTGCTGATAGTTTCGGTAATTTCGCTCGTTGTAACGATTATAAATAAAAAGAAGTAATCGCCCTCTCCCAAAGGTAGCGATTACTTCTAATCCAAACCAACGGGGCTAACCGTCTATCGGTCGCACCCTATCTACCCTTATTATATCACAATCTATGCTTTTGTCAAGATAAATATTTGGATATTCCGAATCCCCTTTACTGTTAGTAAGGGGATTTTTCATTTCACCCTTTATCTTGTCGTTTCAAAGCCTCGGCAACCGTCGACACCGCCTCGATACCCTGCGGGGATAGATCGGAAACATCCAGCATACGCCTATGGTCTATTTCGAGCAGATAATCGGTCGTTACCCGGAATATGCGCGCAATTCTAACCAATATGTCATAAGACGGAAACCGCTCGCCGGATTCATAGTAAGACACGATCGACTTCGCTACGCCGAGCCTGTTCGCCAATTCCTGCTGGGTCATATGCTGACTCATACGAAGCTCTTTCAGTCTTTCGCCGAATCTCAATCCGATCTCCCTCCCGATGATAAACTGTTTTATTTAATCTTACAGATCATCGGTTGACTGTTGGTGAACAAGGGTACATAAATCAGTGGAATTTCATGGAAAAATCACAAATTGGATGATATACTCCCTATACCGACAACTCCGATTTTATAAAATCATCTTTGATGTTTAGCAGTATACATCCGAATCGGAAATACCCTGTCCCACCAGTGGGACGCATATCAAATATTTATTTGCGGGTATCAAAATACGCTGTCGGTATAGGAGTGATAGTATGCCGACAGCTACCTTTTTCGGTCACAAAGACGCGCCCGACTGCCTCCTCCCCGCGCTGATCTCCGCCATCCGCACCCTTATCCTCTCCCGCCATGTCACCTGCTTTTATGTCGGAAATCACGGTCGGTTCGACGCCATGACGCACACCGCCCTCCGACTGCTTAGCGAGCAATATCCACATATCGAATACTACACCGTGCTTGCCTATCTCCCGCAACAGGAGGAGGGAGAACCTCCCGCCGATTCCCCCGACGGTCAATCCG
>JBJEQI010000034.1:0-4025 GCA_051881675.1 Acutalibacteraceae bacterium | reverse complement strand
GGTTCAGATCGCGGACGTAGTCCTTCATCTGCAGGTGCGCGTCGTAATCCAGCAGCAGCCAGTCAAGCTCCGTGGCAAAATCCCACTCCTTGAACTGGGCAAAATCCTGTCCCATAAACAGCAGCTTTTTGCCGGGGTGCGCCATCATATAGGCATAAAACGCGCGCAGTGAAGCAAATTTGTTCTCGTATTCGCCGCTCATTTTCCCGATAAGCGAGCATTTTCCGTGAACGACCTCGTCGTGGGACAGCGGGAGAATAAAGTTCTCGGAAAAGGCGTAGAAAAAGCTGAAAGTGATGTTGTCGTGATTAAATTTGCGGAAATACGGGTCGAGCGACATATAGTGCATCATATCGTTCATCCAGCCCATATTCCACTTGAAATTGAAGCCGAGTCCGCCGATATCCGCGGGCTTAGAAACATTCGCCCAGGCGGTGGATTCCTCCGCGATCATAATAGCGGACGGATGATCCTCGAAGATTGCGGTATTCAGCTTGCGGAAGAAGTCAATCGATTCGAGATTCTCGGTTCCGCCGTAAATATTCGCCGCCCACTCGCCGTCTTTCCTGCCGTAATCGAGATAGAGCATCGAAGAAACCGCGTCCACGCGCAGACCGTCGATATGATACACGGTCAGCCAATAATCGGCGTTGGAGATCAGAAAGCTGACGACCTCGGGCCTGCCGCAGTCGAACGCCATTGTTCCCCACTCGCGCATTTCGCCTCTGCGGGGGTCGGCGTATTCATAGCAGGGCGTTCCGTCGAAGTGATACAGCCCGTTTTCGTCTTTCGGGAAATGCGCGGGAACCCAGTCGAGTATGACGCCGATACCGTGCGTGTGCATAATATCGACAAACTGCATAAACCGCTTGGGCGTTCCATAGCGCGAGGTGGGCGCGAAATAGCCGGTGACCTGATAGCCCCACGAAGCGTCGAGCGGATGCTCGGCGACGGGCATGATCTCGATATGGGTGTAGCCCATGTCGGTAACATAGGCGCACAGCTCTTCCGCCAGCTTGACATAGTCGTAATAATTGCCGTCTTCGTATTTGCGCCACGAACCGAGGTGAACCTCATATATGTTCATCGGTGAAGAATAGATGCGGTGCTCGGAGCGGCGGGCAATATACTCGTCGTCGTGCCATTCGTAGCCGCCTAAATCATACAGCTTGGTCGAATTGTCGGGGCGCGTTTCAAAATGAACGCCGTAGGGGTCGGATTTCAGATGCGTTTTGCCGTCTTTGCCGAGAACGGCGAATTTATAATTCGCATATTCCTGCAAATCGGGGATGAACAGCTCAAAAATTCCGCCGTCGGTCGACCGCGTCATCACATGGGCGCTGTCGTCCCACCCGTTGAAATCGCCGACGACCGAAACGGATTCGGCGTTCGGCGCCCAAGTGCGGAAGACCGCTCCCCGCTCCCCACCGAGCTCGGCAAAATGCGCGCCGAGATATTCATACGCCCTGCGGGCGGTACCCTGATGAAACAAATATTCGGCAAATTCATCGCGAATAACCGAACTGTCATTTCTATTCAAATTCCTTTTCCTCCGATAGTTATTTCTTTGTTTTATTTTAACAAATTTGTCGCGCGATTTCAAGTTAAATTTGTGAAAAAAACTAATTAACCGTGAATTTCGTCGATATGCCAAAATTTATAACCATATTTTTGCCATTTATACCAATTTACAGGCGGTCGGGATGGCGCACTCCCCCGCCTGCCCTGCGTCTGTTATAAGCATATGCCACACTCGGCGCGGACATACATGATATTTTACACGATAAAGGGTGTATTTAAACGCGAAAAATGCCGCAGAAATCTGCGGCATCATAATCCGAAGCTGACCGAAAGCGCTTGATTGATTCCCGCCATGTCGTTCGGTTGCAGCTCTCCCATTTTTTCTCTTAAACGTTGTTTGTCGATCGTTCTGACCTGCTCGAGCAAGACGATCGAATCCTTGCTCAGCCCGCATCTTTCGGCGTTGATCGAAATGTGCGTCGGCATTTTTGCTTTAGCGTGGCGGCTGGTGATCGCGGCGGCGATCACGGTCGGACTGTATTTATTCCCGATGTCGTTTTGCACGATAAGTACAGGCCGTATTCCGCCCTGTTCGCTGCCGACCACGGGACTTAAGTCGGCGTAAAATATATCTCCTCGCTTCACATTCACTGAAAATTCACTCCGATAAATTTTATTGACGGCTTTGCCGCGACCATATTTTACCCGAATTTATCCTCGTTTAATCAAAATCAATAAAAAATGCGGCGCTTTTAGTTGCCGTCGTAGTATCCAAATACGCGGATCATGGCATAATCGCGGATATTTTGCGGTTGGCGCAAAATATGCCCCGACATTGCCATGCACAGCGTATACAAACCGTTTGCGGTTAGTATATAATACGGACAAAGCGTCGCATTTGTGAATGTCGGTATGAAGTTTTAGATAAATCAGGCTTCAGAGAGTTTCGTAGCAGAGCGGAAATCGCTGTCGGTGATGCAGACATAGCTGTTGCCGCAGTTGAGCCGCAGCTCGGCGCCGTCTTTTTGATAAAATTTCAGCGGATCGCGGCTGTCGCCCTTTTTCCAGTCGATCTCGGTGACCGACCCCTGCGTGATGTAATAGCCGCTGCCCTCATCCAGCTTCGAGCGCATATGAACGCCGTCGGACAGCGCGTAGACGTCGGTAAACAGTACGAAAACATTGGTGAAGTATTCGCCCTTTTCGGTTTTGAAATCGATCATCTCGTCGCCCGAGCGATCGCAGCGCGCATATTGCTTTTTGTCGGCGTTGTAGCGAAAAACGGTGGAATAGCTGTCGGAGAATTTCACCCTTGCCTGACGGCAGACATCGGTATATACGGCGGGCGAAGACGCGGAATTGAAGCGGTAAATGTTTTTCGCGGATTCACGCTTTTCGGTTCTTCCCTTGTTCATGAATTCGGCAATCCTGCTGCCGTAGGTATAGAGCGTGTGCTCATAATCATGGCCGTTTTTCACGCGCTCGCCGAGCCCCTCGCCGTTGCACTCGATGTCGACATTGTCAAGCCCGATCTCTCGCATGAACGGCGTGTTATACTTATTGTCCGAACCACAGTGGATCAGGCGCGCGTCGAGCGCGTCGCACAGCTCGGAATAGCTGTATCGCGCACTGCGGATGGTGCCGATCTGATCGACAGCGCCGATATTGGAAAAAACCGCCATCAGCCGTGTGATTCCGCCCTCGACCAGCGTTTCGTAAACGATGTCTGCGGAGCCGACCGCCGTCTGAACGTCCTGCGCGACCTTGATATTATTGATCATGACCGCGGCGGGGCGGGTATTTTCCAGCTCGCGCGGCATATCCAGCCCGGTCAGCGGGTTGGTGACATAGGGGGAAACGGTTGTCGTCGGAGCGGCGGTGGTAAGATCGGTCAGCCGATCTTTCGCAGGCTCGCCGCATCCCGAAAACGCGGTGATCATCAGCGACGCAAGGAACGCTGCCGCCGCTTTTGGTGCAAACAATTTTATCTTCTTCAATTCTCCTCTTCCCTTCTGTTCACGCTCAGATCATCGAGCGGATGTCCTCGCCGACAAACATAAACTTTTTATACTTATTGGAAATCCGCGAAACGATTCTTTCGGAATATCGGCTTTCCAGCTCTTCGACCGAAAGGTTGGTGTTGATGATCGTCGGTCTGCCCGACAGCGTGCGCGAATTGATAATGTCATAGATCGTGGCGGTGACGAACTGGGTGGTGAACTCGGTCCCGAGATCGTCGATGATCAGCAGATCGCAGTCAATGGCGCTGTGAAGCGCCTCGCCCGACTTTTTATCCGAAGAGAAATGTTCCTGCTCTATCCGCTCCAAAACGCGCGAGATCGGCGCATAGACGATGTTATACCCTTTGGCGATGACGTCATTGGCAATCGCCAGCGACAAATGCGTTTTTCCAAGCCCCGTTCTGCCGTAAAACAGAATGCTGTCGGAATTTTCGCTGAATTTGAGCGCATACCGCTCGCACGCCGCCTTGATCTTGCTCATGA
>JBJEQI010000033.1:0-4028 GCA_051881675.1 Acutalibacteraceae bacterium | reverse complement strand
GTGCTTTTCCATATACTCCGACATATCAAACCGCCCCAGCGCGTTTTCATCGCCGAACATTGCTTCGGCAAGCGCCTTGCACAGCTCGGTTTTGCCGACGCCTGTCGGTCCGAGGAAAATAAACGAGCCCATCGGTCGGTTCGGGTCTTTCAGCCCCACTCGGCTGCGGCGGATTGCGCGCGACACCGCGCAGACCGCCTCATTTTGACCGACAATGCGTTCATGCAAAGTCTTCTCCATGTCCAGCAGCCGCTGCGATTCTTCTTTGGTCAGCTGGGCGGCGGGGATTCCCGTCCACGCGGAAACGATGTTCGCAACCTCCTCGGGGTCAACCTCGCCCGAGATATGATCGTTTTCTTTGTGCCATTTTTCCTTTTCCTGCGCAAGCTCGTCTTTCAGCTTTTTCTCCTCATCGCGCAGCTTCGCCGCCGCCTCGAAATTCTGCTCGGCGATCGCCGCCGTCTTTTCAGCCGAAACATCTTTGAGCCTGCCCTCAAGCTGTTTCACACCGTCGGGCGCCGTATAGGCGCGCAGTTTCACCTTCGAGCACGCCTCGTCGATCAGGTCGATCGCCTTGTCGGGCAAAAAGCGGTCGGTAATATAGCGCGAGGAAAGTTTGACCGCCGCTTTGATCGCCTCGTCGGTCACCTTGACCTTGTGATGCGCCTCATATTTGTCGCGCAGTCCGCTGAGTATCGCGATCGTTTCCTCCTCGCTCGGCTCGCCGACCGTCACAGGCTGGAATCTGCGCTCGAGCGCGGAGTCCTTTTCGATATATTTTCTGTATTCATTAATGGTGGTCGCGCCGATGACCTGAAAATCTCCGCGCGCCAGCGACGGCTTGAGAATATTCGCCGCGTCTGCCGATCCCTCCGACGCGCCCGCGCCGACGATGGTATGCAGTTCATCAATAAACAGGATAATATCCTCGGCTTTGGTGACCTCGTCGATCGCCGATTTAATGCGTTCCTCAAAGTCGCCGCGGTATTTCGTTCCCGCAATCATGCCTGTCAAATCCAGTGTAACGACCCGCTTTCCGCGAAGAAGCTCGGGAACCTCGTCATCCACGATCCTCTGCGCCAGTCCCTCGGCGACCGCCGTCTTGCCGACGCCCGGCTCGCCGATCAGAACGGGATTATTCTTTGTGCGGCGGGTCAGAATCTGAATCACCCGCTGAATCTCATTCGCGCGCCCGATAACGGGGTCGATCTTGTGCTCGCGGGCAAGAGCGGTCAGATCTCTGCCGAATTTATCAAGATTCGGTGTTTTGCTGTTTTTAGCGCCGCTGTGTCCCTGCGCCGCGCCGCTCTGACCCTCGCCGTCCTCCTCGGAGTAACCGCCGACGGCGTTCATGATATCGCCTGCGATTTCCCGAAGATCGGCGCCGAGCCGACTGATCGCGCGGGTGGCATAGTTGTCGCCCTCTTCGATGATTCCGAGCAGAATATGCTCGGTTCCGACCAGCCGCAGTCCCATATTTGCCGCCGCTCTGACCGAAATATCAATAATCCGCTTTGCCCTCGGCGAGAAATTGTCGGGGGTCAGCTGCTGGCGCACGCCCCGCTGGCTGATGCTCTCGAGGATGTCGCGCACCGCCTCTTCGGTCACATTATGCTGCTCGAGCACCCTTGCCGCCACCGAATCCGCGTCGAGCAGCAATCCGTAAAGCAAATGCTCCGAGCCGATATAGGTCAGCCCGAAATCCATTGCCGTTTCTATGGCGGAATTCAGCGCCGTGTTTGCCTTTTCGGTAAATCCGTTAAATCTGTACATTACAAAATTCACTCCTTTGTTCGGTCAATCGTATTCATCCGAAACGAGTTCGGCTCATCCGTCAAGCCGTTATCCGCGCCCGAGCGCTTCGCGCACCGTCACGGCGCGCAGTTTGTCCCGCGCGTCCGCTTCAAGCGAACCGCCCGCCTTATATTGCAGCGACGCCGCCTGACATTCAATAATCAGGCTGTCAAGCGCCTGCATTTCCGTTTCGGTAATGAGTCCCATACCGATGCCGAGGCGCACATTCGACGCCTGCTCCAAAAATTCTTCGCCTGAGATCAAACGCGCGTTTTGCAGGATTCCGTAGGAACGGAAAACCATATCCTCCAGCAGATCATGATCCAGATCATTTCTCGCCTGCCGCTCCCTGGCGGCGATTTGGCTGACGATGCCCGAAAGATTCTCAATCGCGTTCTTCTCGGAAATGCCGAGCGTGATCTGGTTGGAAATCTGATACAGCGAGCCGATAACGCGGCTTCCCTCGCCGAAGGTGCCTCTCATGGTCAGCCCGATCTTTGAAACGGTGCTTCCGAGATTGGCGATCGCGCCGATATTTTCCAGCGCAGGAACATGAATCATCGCCGACGCTCTCATGCCTGTTCCGAGATTGGTCGGGCACTCGGTCAGATACCCCATCCGCTCATCAAAGGCAAATTTCAGCGCGGATGAGAGCAGTGTATCGATCTCCTCGGCGGCGCGGTAGGCGCGGTTCGGGTCGAATCCCGCACAAAGCGCCTGAATCCGGATATGATCTTCTTCATTGATCATCACGGACACCGATTCATCCTCGCTGACGATCAGCGCTCTTCCCTGCCCGTTCTGCGCAAATTCGGGGCTGATCAGATGGCGCTCGACCATCGCCAGCGCCTCCATATGAGATATTTTATCCATATCATAGAAGCGGAATTTGTCGCTGTAAGGCGACGAGGGCGACATTATTACATCGCTGACCTTTTGGATGACCTCGCATTTCTGCTCCAGCGTCATCTTATTCGGGAAGGGATAGTCGGAAAGATTCCGCGCGAGCCGCACCCGTGAGCTGAAAACAATATCGCTGTCGGCGCCCGCCGCATTATACCACTTATTCATGGCTCTGCCCCTCCTTTTTGTCCGCCGCCTGCTCGGATGACTTCATCTGATCTTCCAGCGCGTGAATCTCGTCGCGAAGCGCCGCCGCCTTTTCGTAATTCTCGCTTTCAATGGCTGAGTCCAGCTGCTTTTTCAGGTCGGTGATCTTATAGCTTGATTTTACCGAATCGTCCGCCGAATGGGGCACCTTGCCGACATGGCGGGTCTTGCCGTGCATTTTGCGCAGGCTCGGCAGCAGTTCGTCGTAAAACTCGGTGTAGCAATCGGGGCAGCCGAGCTTGCCCGACTGCGCGATCTCCGAAAACGATGACCCGCAGCGGCGGCACCGTTTCTGACCGAGGCTCGGCTCATTCGGCAGTCGGTCGCCGAAAAACGCTCCCCACAGCTCGCTTAAGTCAAACGGATTGAACGACCCGACATTCAATTTCTGCGCGCACTCGGCGCAAAGGTGAAACTCCTCCGTTTTGCCGTTTATCACGCGTTTAATATGCGTTGTAGCGGGGCGAAGCCCGCAGTTTTTACATAACATAACCGATCATCCTTTCAAAATGTTACCCATAAAATTATTTATTCACACAGGCGGCGAGCATATTTTTGAACACATCCGCCCGAAGCCGATTTCGCACCGCGGGTTCAACCTCGCTGTAACATTTGTCGCTCGTTGCCACCGAGATCATAACCGCCTGATCTTCATTCACCAGCTTATCGAGCAGCAGATTATGCAATAGTATCCGCGCGGTATTGGCGTTCAGCTCGTTGCCGACCGAATTGATAATATGCATCAGCGCACTGCGCCCGTCGATCTGCACCTTGGTGATTTTGATATAACCGCCGCCGCCGCGCCTGCTCTCCACAATATACCCCTGCTCGGGCGTAAACCGCGAGGACAAAACATAGTTGATCTGGCTGGGAACGCATCCCAAAACATTCGCCAGCTCATTGCGCTTGATCTCCGCCTCACCGTCGACCGATTCATTCAGCATATCGAGAATCGTCTGACTGATCAGATCGCTCAGCCTCATATCGCTCATCTCCTTGTTTGACCTTTGTTGACCTTATTATATGGCAAAAGTCAAAGAAAGTCAAAGTCTATTTTTTAATGTTTTTCAGTCAGAATCTCTATATAAAAAGTCTTTATCTTTTATTTTCTCTTATTTTCTAAT
>JBJEQI010000032.1:0-4043 GCA_051881675.1 Acutalibacteraceae bacterium | reverse complement strand
GACAGCTATGTGAAGGTCGCCGAAACGGATAACTCGATCATCGGCGCGCTGATTTCGCAAAGTAAGAGCGAGCTTGCGGTCGACGCGGACTATCTGATTCATCATATCACCGTGTTTTAACGGTGCGTTTTACTGCCGCGGAGAATTTGGGCCGCCATAATCACACACATTCGGGTCATACCCCCGAAAGACGTATTTTGTCGGCGGTATCTGCGATTACATACACTCGAGGAAAACGGAGGTAAAAGCAATGAACAAGATTCTTATTGCGGAGGATGAGGAAGCAATCCGCGAATTCATCGTGATCAATCTGAAGCACGCGGGATTCGACGTCGTCGAGGCGGCGGACGGGGAGCAGGCGTGCGATAAGTTTTTTCTGTCGGATGATTTTGACGCGGTCGTTTTGGACATCATGATGCCGAAAATGGACGGAATCGAGGTCTGCAAGCGTATCCGAGAGGTCAATGCTACCGTCGGGATCATTATGCTCACCGCCAAAAGTCAGGAGAACGACAAGGTCGGCGCTCTGCTCGGCGGCGCGGATGATTATGTGACCAAGCCCTTTTCCCCCACGGAGCTGGTGGCGCGGGTTTCTACCGTTTGCAGGCGGGTCGAAATGCTCAAAAAATCCCGCCGCGTTTCGGACGTTCCCGTCAGCTCGGGAAGCGGCGAATTTTCGCTGAATATGCGCACGCGCACGCTGAACAAAAAGGATAAGGAATATGAGCTGACTCCAGTGGAATATCAGCTGTTGGAGATACTGTTTGCGGCGAACGGCGACACCGTTGACCGCAACTATATATTAAAACGCATTTGGGGCGAAAACTTCATGGGCGAGGATAAAATCGTGGATGTGAATATCCGCCGTCTTCGCCTGAAGGTGGAGGATGAGCCGAGCGAGCCGCAGCATATTATCACCGTGCGCGGAATCGGCTATCGCTGGAAAAACTGATAAAAGCGGGAATCGCGGCGGATACACAGCAGGAAAAGGAGGTGCGCGGCAGTGAAGCGGCAGATTTTTAAGCGGCCGAAAACAGAACAGCAGGTTAAAGGGCTTACTTCGCGCTGGCTGATCGACGTGCTCAGCATTGTGCTCGTTGTGGTCGTGGTCGCGATCGTCATTGCCGCTGTGTCGGTGTATAATTACTATTACGACACCGTGCGGCAGGATCTGCGCTCCAAGCTGAACATCTCCTGCGACGTGCTGACCTCATATAACTGCGCCTCCGACGCGGAGTTTGAATTGCAGTCGAAGAAATTTTTATCCTATTATTTTGAAAAAAAGTCCTATGAGGTGCAGGTTTTCGACCGTCACGGCAAAATGATCACCTCCTCGCAGGGATTTCGTCCCGACGATGAGCAGTTTGCGGACTATAACATCGCCAGAACCGATCCCGAGGGCACGGGCGAATGGATAGGCAAAACCAAGTCGGGCGAGTCGGTTATGGCGGTTACCGCCGTTTTGCCCGCCGCCGACCGCGCGAGCATGGGTGCTTTGCGGTTTGTCGTTTCGATGGACAGCGTCAATGCCGCGATACGGAACAGCATTTTTGTCATTCTCGGCTGCGGCGTGGCGATCGTTTTGCTGATCGCGCTGATGAGCGCGCTGTTTCTGCGGTCGATCGTGCGCCCCGTTAGGGCGATCACCGATACGGCGTTCAAGATCGCCTCGGGCGATTTTGACGCGCGGCTGCACGCCTCCGAAAAGGACAAAAGTGAGGTCGGAAAGCTTTGCGACACGATCAACTATATGGCGAGCGAGCTGAAATCCTCCGAAACGCTGAAAAACGACTTTATTTCCTCGGTTTCTCATGAGCTGCGCACCCCGCTGACCGCTATCAAAGGCTGGGGCGAAACGGTGAAAATGTCGATCGGCGCAGACGATGAACTGGTGAAAAAGGGTGTGGACATCATCCTGAAAGAAACAGGGCGGCTGTCTGGGCTGGTCGAGGATTTGCTTGATTTTTCGCGGTTGCAGTCGGGGCGGCTGTCGATTCGGCTCGAGCAGTGCGATATTCTTGCCGAGCTGAGCGAAGCGGTCTATATGTATAAAGAGCCTGCTCGCCGCGCTTCGGTGACCATAGATTATGTCGAGCCGCAGTCTTTGCCCTTTGTCATGGCGGACGCGGCAAGATTAAAGCAGGTGTTTATCAATATTATCGACAACGCGGTGAAGTATTCCTCCGAGGGCGGCACCGTGACTGTTAGAGCCGCGCAGCATGATATTTATATACTCGTCACCGTTGTGGACAACGGCTGCGGCATAGCCGCGGAAGATCTTTCCAAGGTCAAGGAAAAGTTTTTCAAAGCCAATCACACAGTCAACGGCTCAGGAATAGGTCTTGCCGTTGCCGATGAAATCATCAAACAGCATAACGGCATTTTGGAGATCGACTCCAAAGAGGGCGAGGGAACCTCGGTTTCGATCATTCTGCCGTTTATACAGACCGCGGAGAAGAGCGATAAGAAAGAGGAAGGAAACGTTTAGAATGGGCAAAGAAAACAATGCGCGCTGCAAGCGCACTTCGATAGGCGGGCAGGCGGTCATTGAGGGAATCATGATGAACGGCCCGCACAGGTCGGTGCTCGCCGTGCGGTCGTCTAAGGGCGATATTATTTTGGAGGATGTGAAAAAGCCCGGCTACAGGGAAAAATGCAGGCTTTTTAAGCTGCCGATCATCCGCGGCGTGGTGGGATATATCGAGTCGATGGTGCTCGGATATAAAACACTGATGCGCTCCGCCGATCTTTCGGGGATGACCGAGCTGGAGGAAGATGAACCCGCAGCTGAGGCGGCGGATTCTGCGGCAGAGGACGCGGCGGCAGACGTGTCGGAAGACACATCGGAGAGCGTGGCGGCAGACGATACCGCTGAGAGCGCTCCTGGTGTTGCCGACGGCGGCATTCCTGCCGAGCAGGCGGAAAGTCCCGCTGAAAAAGAGCCTGAAAAGCTCTCGGATAAGCTGCTCACCGGCGTTATGATCGTCGCCGCCGTGCTGGGCGTTGCGCTGGCTATGTTTTTGTTCATGTATATCCCGTCGGTGTTGTTCGACGTTTTCAACGGCCTTGCGGGCGGCGCGCTGGCGGCCTTAAATCTGCGCGGACTGATCGAGGGCGTGATGAAGCTGATCGTCTTTATCGTCTATATCGCGCTGGTGGCGCTGACGAAAGATATTAAGCGCGTTTTCAAGTATCACGGCGCGGAGCATAAGACCATTTTCTGCTATGAAAAAGGGCTGCCGCTGACGGTGGAAAACGTCAGGCGGCAAAGCCGCTTCCACCCGCGCTGCGGAACCTCGTTTCTGTTTTTGATGATCGCGGTGGGAATATTGCTGTCCACGCTTCTTGCGTTTCTGTTTCCGGCGCTGACGCGGCTTCGTATCGTGTGGGTCGCGGTGAAGATTCTGCTGATTCCGCTGTTCTGTGGTGTGGGATATGAACTTTTGAAGATCTGCGGCAAGTATGATAATTTGGCTACAAAGATTATCGCCGCCCCCGGGCTTTGGATTCAGCGGCTGACCACCAAGGAGCCGGACGACAGCATGATCGAGGTGGCGATCGAGTCGATCAAAGCCGTCATCCCCGAAAATCCCGACGATGATAAAATCGGCTGACGGGTTTTGCGAGCATGACTTTATTTGAACTGAAAAAACGGGTCGGCGGCGCGCTTTTGTGCGAAAACGCAGACTTTGAAGCGCAGCAGATCGTGCTGGCAGCGCTGGGTCTGGATTTGACCTCGTTTCTTCTGAAAAAAGGCGAGCTGGCGCCGCGTGAAGCCGTTTCGTTTTGTGATGCGTGCGTGCGCCGCCGCAATGCGGGCGAGCCGCTTTACTATATACTCGGCAAAACCGAGTTTTACTCGCTGCCGTTTTACGTCGGCGAGGGGGTTTTGATTCCGCGGCAGGACACGGAAACGCTGGTGGATGAGGCGCTGGGCGCGATCGGCTCACTGCCGGCGGACACGCCGATTCGGGTGCTGGATCTTTGCGCGGGGAGCGGATGCGTCGGCATCTCGATCGCAAAATTTTGCCCGCAGTGTCGTG
>JBJEQI010000031.1:0-4059 GCA_051881675.1 Acutalibacteraceae bacterium | reverse complement strand
ATGCCCGACAAGACCGCCCAAGTCTGCGAGTTGAGATAGATCATTCCCTCGCTTTCCTCGTGCGAGCCGACCTTTTCGCCGTAATCGTTGATCGCGGCAAGATACCATTCGCCGTCCCAGCCCTTGTCGTTGACGGCGGCTTTGATACGCGCCGCGCGCTGCTGCATTTCCTCGGCAATTGCCTTGTCGCCGACGATGTTTTCAGCCAGCTCTGCGGTGTTATTCAGCGCATAATACAGGGCGATCGAGGTCCAGACGCTCTCGCCTTTCCCTTTCAGCCCCGTCATGTTCAGCGAGTCGTTCCAGTCGCCGTCGCGCGAGTGGACCAGCCCGTCCTCTCCCGTATCGTCGGAGGCAAATCTCACCGCGGTGAGAATATGCTCCCAAACGGTATCCTCGCCCTCGTCGAGGTATTTGACGGGATGATTCAAAAACTCCCTGTCGCCCGTTTCTTTGATATAGGCGTTGACCGTCGGCGCGATCCATGTCGGACCGTCGGAGTAGATATGATGATCGAGCGGCAGCCATCCGCGCACACAGCGCCCGTCGCGGTACATATAGGTGATCGTTTCGAGGATTTTTTCCTTTGCCAGCGCAGGATTGAACGAGGCGACCGCCCATGCGTCCTGCAACTGATCGCGGAAGCCCTTGCCGGTATCTCTGCCGACCTCGGCGCAGAGCTGAACCTGCTGTTTGAGCCAATAGTTCGCGAAATTGTTGATCTTTTCATCGGGTGTGCGGATAAAAATATCCTCCGACAGCGTCTTCTTCGATTCAATCAGCGCCGCAAAGTCGGATTCGATCTTTCCGCGCGCAAACAGCTTTTTCGAGATGGATTTAGCCGTGTCCATGCTGTCGGTCGCGCCGATCAGCACATCAAAACTGACCTCTTCGCCCGGCTGCAATTCAAAATCGTGCTGCAACGCGCCGACCATCTGCTCGCAGGCGGCATAGGAATTGCGCAGATTTTTTGCCGCAACGCCGTCGGGCAGGGCAATGTTGCCGTAAACGCCGAGAAACGCGCGCTTGGAGGTATTGAACGCCGTCGGCGTGACGCTCGACGAGATAAAGCCGTTGAACCACTCGTGCGGGCGCTCCATGGCGCCGTTAAAGCAGACGATCGTGTTGGTTTCGCGATCAAATTCGCCGTGAACATAAGAGTTATAGTCGCTGTACCGCTGATAGCCCTCCAGCTGAAATTCGACAAAGGAATAGACCGAAAGGCGTTTCACCCGATCGCTTTCGTTTTTCAGGGTGATTGTCCGGATCTCGGCGGGATCCTCCGCGTT
Source organism: Acutalibacteraceae bacterium (assembly GCA_051881675.1). GTDB lineage: Bacteria > Bacillota > Clostridia > Oscillospirales > Acutalibacteraceae > CAKRRH01. The sequence goes on along the minus strand of JBJEQI010000031.1, from coordinate 2,770 downwards.
GATAAACACCCGCGCCTCAGCGCGCACGCCGCCGTGAGCCGAGCCGAGCTTGCTGTAACCAAGCCCGTGAACGCAGCTGAAATCCTCCACAGCCGTGCGCGAAGGATACCAGCCGGGATTAAAGACCTCGCCGTTCTCTTTATCCTTTATTTAAAAATACCGGTTGCCGTCGCGGATGATCGAAGCGCGCCCGCGCCCCTCGGGGTCGATATAGGCAAGCGCCCGCGCGCCGTAGGCGCCGTTTCCGCCGCCGAGGTGATTCACGCCCGAAAGTACCCGTGCGTTCCAGATGTAATTGAGCATCGGGCGGGGCAGCTCGAGTCGGGTGATTTGATATTCGTTCCCGTTGATAAACTTTCCGAAATCAGACATAGTGTTCCTCCCGTTAAAGCAAGCTTTTGATTGGATTATATCACATATTGAAAATCACTTCTTCCTGAATTCCTCCGATTGTTCTATTATTTTGCGCTGCGCAAAAAATAATTGCAAAATTGTGCAAAATCGGCTTTTGCCGTCGGCTGATTTCCTCGATTGACCGCGCAAATCCACGCGAGTCAACGGATTATCACAGATTTATGTTGATTTTATGTTAAATTTATGATAAAATAACGTATATTCAGTGACGATGTGTGTGGGAGGACGGTATATGCTTTCAGATCAGAGAAAATACGAGATCGAGCAGATCATCTGCCGCGAGGGGCGGGCGTATGTCCGCGAGCTTGCCGAGCGGTTCGGCGTGTCGGATGAGACCATTCGCCGCGACATCAGCGCGATCTCTGCGAATAAGCGGGTGCGCAAGGTGCACGGCGGCGCCGTGGCGATCCGTCATGCCGCGCCCGAGGCGAGCTATTCTGTCCGCCGCAGTAAAAATACCGAAATCAAGCTGGCGATCGGCAGGCTCGCCGCGCAGAAGGTGCAGGATAACGATATTATCGGCATCAACGCGGGAACGACGGGCGAAGCGCTGGCGAGCGAGATATTCGCGGTGAAAAACGTGCGGATCATTACCAACTCGCTTCCGATCGCGTCGATTCTCGCGCAGAAGAAGCACGCAGGGGATTTCGACGGCGAGATCATTTTGCTCGGCGGCGAGGTTGACGCCGAAACGCAAACGGTTTTCGGAATGGGAACGGTGTCGGCGCTTCAGCATTATCTGATCAATAAAGCGTTTGTTTCGGTGACCGCCGTTTCGCCCGCGGGCGTGATGATGTGGCGCGAAAGCGACGGGATTTTTTCCGAGCAGCTGATCAAATTATCGGAGAAGAAGTATATCATATCCGAGAGCGATAAAATCGGCGAAAACAGCTTTTACAAAGCGTGCGGGCTGGAGGACGCCGACTGCCTGATCACCGACGGAGTTCATCCGATCGGCGGCGCGATGCAAAGCGTGCTCGAGGATTGCGGGATTGCGGTCGAGATCGCCGCGGTCGGCGCAGAGCAGTGAAAAGAGGCGCGCTATGACAGAAAAACTGAAACAAAATGCGGGCGCCGTGCAGATCGGCATCAACTGTTTTGTCGCGTATGCGACCTGCTATGTCGGCAAAAATATGCTCAGCGCGCTGATGCCGCAGCTGATCGCGGAGAGCGGCTTTTCCGATGCTCAGCTCGGCTCGATGGGCAGCGTTTTTATGCTGACCTACGGGTTCGGCCAGCTGATCAACGGCATCATCGGAACCCGCGTCCACGCGCGGTATATGGTCAGCGCGGGGCTGATGATCCCCGGAATTTTGCTGTTTTTATTCGCGGTAATCCGCAACCCCGCGGCGGCGATGATTTTGTGGGGTGTGGGCGGCTTTTGCAGCGCGATGCTGTGGGGCCCGATCTCCGAAACGATCGGTGCGAACACCAAGCCGGCGTTCGGGCAGATCCTGCTGACGATGATGACTGTTGCGTCCACGATCGGCACCCTCGTGACCTATGCGCTTGCCGTGCTCGGCTCGGCGATTTCAAGCTGGCGCGCCGCGTTTTGGGTGGCGGGCGCGATGATGTGTCTGGCGGCGGTATTTTGGTTCTTTTTCTGCCTGTATCAGGAGAAAAAGGGGGCCGTGAAGCACAATCATAAAAACGCGGATAAAGCGAGTGCGCACACGCACCGCTTCCGTCGGCTGTTTTTGACCCCTTGCTTTATCTGCATGGTCGTCGTCACCATGCTCAACGGCGTTATCCGCAACGCCGTCGCGTTCTGGACGCCGACCTTCCTCACGCAGTATCTCATGCTCTCGCCGTCGGCGTCGGCGATGATCACCATGTTGCTGCCGTTTGTCAATATCGCAGGAATCTTCGTTTCGCTGTTTTTATTGCGGCTGGCGGGGTATAACGAAAAGCGGATGTGCATGGTTTTGTTCGTGTTTTCGGCGGTGATGTACGGTGTGATGATCGTCTGCGCGCAGTCGGCGGCGGCAGTTTCCATCGCCGCTTTGTTCACGGCGAGCGCCGCGATGATGGGCGCGTCCAACATGGTGTTCAGCACTTATATTTTGCGGTTCGCCTCGACAGGACTGATCTCGGGCATCACGGGATTCTTGGACTTTTCGTCGTATATGTCCGCCTCGGCGGCAAGCCTTGTGCTGACGGGTCAGCTGGCGGCGTGGGGCTGGCAGGGCGTGATTGCTTCGTGGATCGTTGTCGTTTTGCTCGGCGCAGTTTTTTCGCTGATCGCCGACCGCACCGATAAAGCGGCGCGCAGCGAATCGGGTGCCGACCCGCAAGCAGAATAAGAAAATTATATGGATATAAACCGTCGTCGCAGAGCCTTGCGGCGGCGGTTTTT
>JBJEQI010000030.1:0-17781 GCA_051881675.1 Acutalibacteraceae bacterium | reverse complement strand
GACGATGACCTCGCCCGCATTCGGCTTCTCCTCGCGCATGATCAGCTTAATAAAGGTGGATTTGCCCGCGCCGGACGAACCGACGACAAAGACGAACTCGCCCTTATAAATTTTTATATTAACATCGTTTAAGGCGTGAGTGCCCGTGTTATAGGTTTTGGACACGCCTTTGAACTCGATCAAAGGGTGATCGTTGTCATAAATGTTTGAAACTATGCCGTTAATGACCAACACTCCTTTCAGATGGTGAGCATAACCGTGCAAACTTGTCCGCGCCGTGCGCCGTATATCGCGCTACGCGCAAACCGTCGGCTCGCAATCAATAAAAGCAGACTGTGGATGCAAGGCTCAAGTCTGCTTATATCGTCGTTTTGAAAAAATCAGAATTTAACGGGATTGGCGGTCAGATACTTCTTGACCATAAGCGCAATCTTAAAGACGATTGCGTGCTCAAACTCGCGCAGGTCAAGACCGGTGAGCTTTTTGATCTTCTCCAGGCGGTAGACCAGCGTATTTCTGTGAACAAACAGTTTCCGCGAGGTTTCGGAAACGTTCAGATTATTCTCAAAGAATTTCTGAATGGTGAAGAGCGTTTCCTGATCGAGCATTTCGATCGAGCCGCGCTTGAAAACTTCGCGCAGGAAGGTTTCGCAAAGGGTGATCGGAAGCTGATAGATCAGGCGGGCAATGCCGAGATTGCCGTAGCTGACGATCCCCTTTTCGGTGTCGAACACCTTGCCGACCTCGAGCGCCACCTGTGACTCCTTGAACGAACGCGCAAGGTCGCGGATACCGTCGACGATCGTGCCGATGCCGACCAGACAGTGAGTATAAAACTCGCTCGAGAGCGTATCGACGATCGAGCGGGCGAGCTTCTCCAGATCGTCGGGGTCGATCGTATTCTTAACCTCTTTGACCAACGCGATATCGCTGTCGCTGATATTGATGATAAAGTCTTTCTGCTTATCGGGGAAAAGATTCTGGATGACGTCGTAGACCGAAACGTCGTTCTTGGTGATCGTGCGGATAAGCAGCACAACGTGCGAAGCCTCGGTGTTGAAACGAAGCTCGCGGGATTTTATGTAAATATCACCAGGCAGGATATTGTCCATAATGATATTTTTAACAAAATTGGCTCTGTCGTATCTTTCGTCGAAGAACTGCTTGACGTTGGCAAGCGAGATCGCCATCAGCGAAACATACTTGACCGCCTCTTCGTCGGTTCCCTCGACAAACATGACATATTCGGGATTGCCGCCGAGCGTACCGAAAGCTTTATAAGTATAGTCGCCCCGAACAAACGCCTCGGAGCCTGCGGCGGTATCGGCAATACTGAAATCCACCGCTTCGCCGATCATGCCGAGATCACTGCACGCCGCGATGACGGAATTTTCATCAATAACGCCGATCGTTCTGTCAACAGCTTCACGCATCTGCTGAACTACTCCCTGAAAAAGACGATTAGACATATACTATATCCTTCCTTTCGATTCCCGCGGTACACGGATAATCCTGCGGGACTGTATTCGGCATAAATTCTTTTCCCGAATAATAAAATATCAATAATAATCCGCGCAAGGATATATACATTTTACACAAAATCGAAAGCTTTTTCAAGCAAAATCGAAAAATATTTTTTAAAAAACAGCAAATCTACCATCAAGTCGCACAAATTTAACAATTTGTTCATAAATTTGGCGTTTTTTAGTATCATATAAACAAAATCGCCGCGTATAATTATCTGTTTTTCTTAAAAGCGGCGACGATAAAATGCACGGGGGTTTTTAAAACCGTCAGCTCCGCCGCTCTTTTTTGACTGATTTGACCGGATTTATAATAATAAGGCGTCATTTTGAACAAATCGGCGATCGCCTCACTGCTTTTGAGCGTGATCTCATACCGCAGTTCGTTTTTTTCAACGCAGTCGAACCCCTCGAGCGAAATATCGTCGATCTCCTCGCACCGCACCTCGTCATAGATCGCGGATTTCAGCCCGAGCAGATGATCGCGCCCCGCAAAGGCGCGGACAACAACGCCGCCCGGCTTTATGCATCGGCAAAGCTCGTCGGGGCTGTGCGGAGCAAAAATATTGAGCATCACGTCGCAGCTTTCATCGGCATAGGGCAGATGAAAGGCGCTCGCGACCGCAAATTCGCCGTCCACCCTTTTGGCGGCATACTGCACCGCCTGCTTGGAAATATCGATCCCCGAGATCCTGACCGCGCCGCACGAATCATCCAGCGCGCGCCCGATATACGCGGTATAATACCCCTCCCCGCAGCCAATATCGGCGAGCAGAATATCGCCGCGCGGCGCAAACTTTACCGCGGTGTCCGCGATCAGCCGCGCAAACGGCTCATACTGCCCCAAATCCAGAAAACGGCGGCGCGCGCCGATCATAAGCTTATCGTCGCCGCGGCGCTTATTGCCCGAAACCTGACTCATCAGGAGGTTGACGGTTTTGTGTCTGGAAATATCAAAACAATGCCCGCTGCCGCAGCGATAAGCGCCGTTTTCCGCGTCCGCATACAGCACTCCTCGGCAGACAGGACAGCAAAAACAGGACTCCATGACCGACCTCCCTCTCATCGCTGTTTTTGAGCGTTTCGCGTCTTACATCTATCAGTATAAACCCGCGGGGCGGATTTTTCAACCCGAATTGTTCGCCGCAGTCTTGCAAAAACCGCCGCGATTCCCTTTATAAAGCGGGTTTCGGCGAATTTGTTAATTTATTGTAAACTGACGATTGATTTTTGCCCGAAAATGTGGTAGTATTTGATAGAGTACTTTATAATATAAGGAGCGTCCGTTGTGTTAGATCAAATCACCGCATTTCTCAAAACCGTCGACGACTGTGTGTGGAATATTCCGCTCATCGTGCTGATCCTCGGTGTGGGGCTGTTTTTGTCCGTGCGCCTGAAGGGCTTGCAGATCGTGCGGCTGCCCCGCGCGCTGAAATATATCGTCAAATCCGACAAATCGGGCGGCGACGGCGAGGTTTCCAGCTTCGGCGCGCTTTGCACCGCGCTTTCCGCCACTATCGGCACGGGCAACATCGTCGGCGTTGCCACAGCGATTGTCGCAGGCGGCCCCGGCGCGCTGTTCTGGATGTGGCTCGCCGCGATTCTCGGCATGGCTACCAAATATGCCGAATGTCTGCTGGCGGTCAAATACCGCAAGGTCGAGAGCGACGGTCATATCGTCGGCGGACCGTTTTATTACATAGAAAACGGGCTGGGCAAAAAATGGAAGTGGCTCGCCGCGATTTTTGCGATATTCGGCATCTGCGTGGGAATTTTCGGCATCGGCACCTTTACGCAGGTCAACAGCATTTCCGACTCGGTACAAAACTTTTTCGACCCCGACAAAACGGCTGTCATCACCCTGTTCGGAAAAGACTACTCCCTGTCGACCGTTATCGCGGGGCTGATCGTCACCTTGCTGGCGGCGCTCGTGATCATCGGCGGCATCAAGCGCATCTCCAAGGTTGCCAAGATCGTCGTGCCGTTCATGGCGGGGACCTATGTGCTCGCGGCGCTGATCATCCTCTTTTGTAACTTTGACAAGATTCCCTCCGCTGTCGGTCAGATCTTTGCGGGTGCTTTCGGGCTTCGTGCCGCGGCAGGCGGTGCGCTCGGCGCCATGATCGTCGCCATGCAAAAGGGAATTGCCCGCGGCGTATTCTCCAACGAGGCGGGTCTTGGCTCCGCGCCGATCGCGGCTGCGGCGGCAAAGACGGGTGATCCTGTCAGGCAGGGGCTTGTTTCCATGACAGGCACCTTTATCGACACGATCATCATCTGCACCATGACGGGTCTGTCCATCGTCATCACCGGCGCATGGGATCTCGGGCTGGAGGGCGTCGCGGTCACGACCGAGGCTTTCCGCCGCGGGCTTCCCTTCTCAAACGGGAATATTTCGGCATTCATCCTCATGCTGTGCCTTGTTTTCTTCGCATTCACCACCATCCTCGGCTGGAACTACTATTCCGAGCGGTGCGTCGAATATCTGACGGGCGGCAGTCGGCGCGCGGTCATGATCTTCAAATGGATCTATATCGCGGCGGTGTTCATCGGACCGTATATGACGATCGAGGCGGTCTGGACGATTGCGGACATCTGCAACGGGCTGATGGCAATACCGAACCTGTTTGCGCTGACCGCGCTCAGCGGCGTTGTCGTCAAGGAAACGAGGAAGTATTTTGACCGCCAAAAACAGCTGAAAATAACGGCGGATAAACATACCAAATAATCCAAACTTCAGAAAGGCGGATAAAAATGAGCGAAGAGGGCGAGCTGATCCGACTTGCGCGCCTCGCCGACGACGACCGCGCCGCCCTGCTCGGGCAGAGCTTTTCGGGCGAAAACGTCAAGGGCGAGCGCTTTGATCGGCTGGATTTTCGCGGCGTGACCTTTGCCGACTGCCGTTTCACCGAATGCAGCTTTTATAAGAGCAGTTTCGAGGACTGCCGCTTCGTCGGGTGCGATTTTTCCAACTGCGATTTCTCGGCGGCGTTTATCCGCGGGTGCGTTTTCGACAGCTGTAAAGGCGCGGGCGCAGTCTTTTCCCTTTGCCGCCTTGAGAGCGATGAACTCATCGGCTGTGCGCTGAATTATGCCAACTTTGCGGGCGCTAAGATGAAGAATTGCGCCTTTTGCAAGGTATCGCTGATCGGCGCGATGCTGACCGATATTTCGCTTTGCAAAACACGCTTTGAAGAGGCGGATCTTACAGGAGCCGACCTTTACCGCACGCTGTTTGCGGGCGTCGATCTTTCCAAATGCAAAATCGCCTCGATCGGTGTCGGCGAATCCATGGCGGAGCTGAAAGGCGCCACGGTGGACATTCTCGGCGCGGCGGAGGTCGCAAAGCTTGCGGGCGTAAAAATCAGCTGAGCGGCATTGCCGCTGAATGGCTCCGCCCCTAAAAGGGGTTGTGAAAGCTTCGTACCGCATTACATTCTCCGACAGCCGCTCACGTGCGGCTGTCTTTTCGTGATACAACAAAATCGGAGAGGGGAAATTCCCTCTCCGATTTTGTTAACCGCATTATAATTTACAGCAGCGCTTGATTCCCCTTTTTAGTTTTCGGACAGCCTTCTTCAGCCACGAAGTCTTCGTATACCGTTTCAACAAAACACTGAATTTTTGCCGATCCAGTTCCTTTAAGAATTTCTTACTTTTAGGGGGAACGGTTACACAGTGATCGAAGCAAACATTGCCCTTCAGGATGTCCTCCAGGCTCTTTTCGTGGCAGACGATCCGTTCACGGAGCTTAGAAAAGTATATGCTCCCTTTTTCGGAATTGATCAGCACCATAGAAGTGCCCTTATCATCATCCAATACCCCGTCGGCGCCCCAGAAGTCTGCCAGCGTAATATCGCCCTGCCGCGGCAGTCCGTTAAAGCGGCACTCCCCGCAGCTTGGTCGGATATACAGATTCGGGCCGAGATAACCGGTCATATAGGTGTTTTCGTCGCCTGAAAGCACCTGACAGCTGCCATCGGAAAAGTCAATCCGCGTACAGCGCGGGGACTGTTTCCAGCCATGCTCCTTATACTTGAACCATACCCGCGTCGCTTTTTCTCCCCGATTTTCCTCGATTTCATCCAGCCAACGCCGATAAGCCTTCGGGGAGTTGACTCCGCGGCAAATAAATTCAATGGTCAGCAGCCGCTCATCCTCTTTTCCCAAAAAACGGTATAGCCCTGCAACCTGACAAGGGGTGCCGCAAAATGCGACGGTTTTCCCCTCCTTTAATCGGTTCTTAATTTCTTTGTAAATAGAGGCGGTGTCGCTCTGCACATACTTGGATTGCCGAAGCTTGGACAAATCCTCCGAGCAATCAACGATGCTGTGCCGCACCATATTGTCAGGCGCATACTCCGCTCCTGCTACCAAGCCGCCCTCAGCCAGCACCGCCTTGCCGATTTCCGTAAACATACCGCCGGAGGTGCTGCTGCGGCGGATGTCCTCATCCTTTGTCCAAGCGGCATAGACGGTCGGAGAGGCATATCGAACCAAATTCGGTTTGTGGATGACAGGGCAGATCTTCTCGCAAGCCCCGCAGTCAATACAAAGTGAAGTGTCGATTTCGGGATGGAGGAAGCCGCAGGCGTCCGGCTTCATACGGATTGCGCCCTTCGGACAAATATTTTGACAGATGCCGCACCCGGTGCACGCATCGTCAGAGAGCCAGCGTTTTATCATGATTTCACCTATCCTAAGCTTTATTCCCAAGTGACGTTTTCGCGTATCACCTTAGCGGGAACACCGCCCGCCAAGCAGCCGGGAGGAACATCCTTAGTGACTACTGCTCCCGCCGCCACAACTGCGCCCTTGCCGATTGTAACACCGGACAGCACAGTTACTCTGGTGCCGATCCATACATGATCCTCAATCCGAACGGGCTTTGTATGGTTGTCCCCGTCCAGGCGGTGAAAATCAGAATCCATAACGGTAAAATCATGCGAAATCGTACAGTTGTCCCCGATCTCGATCCGATCATTGCAGCGGATCTTGCAATGACTGTTGATGAAGCTGCCTTTTCCCAAGATCAGTGTCGCTCCCGAAAACAGTTGAATATCCGCTCCATAGAAAAAATTAAAGTAGCCTTTAACCTCGATCCGGCTATTCTGCTCCATCGTCAAAAGAGAGGTTCTGCCATTCCTGCTCGGACAGCCGGCGTTAAAGATCAAGTCGCCTTTCAAATCTATTTCAGCTGATCGGTCAAGATAAAACTTTGTATCCTTATTGCAGCTGATTCTTCCGCCGTTTCTTTTAACAGAGCGAGGCACATTCGTATAATAAATACTTCTTGCCTTGGCAGGTATACGACGTATTTTCCCTATAATTGACATAAAAGCGCTGACCTCTTTCTCAAACAAATCCGTTCGGCTTATAGCTGGCTGAAATCGCAGTTATCCGGGTCATACCGCAGGCGACTGTTGATATTGATTGCCGTAATTTCCTGCATCTCCGCCTCAGAAAGCGCAAAATCAAATATATTCGCGTTTTCAGCCAAATGAACCGGATTCAGAGTGTTGACGACCGGGATATTTCCAAGCTGTATATGCCACCGCAGTATGATTTGAGCAACAGACTTGTGGTATTTCGCCGCGAGTTTCACCAAAACCGTTTTTCTCAGACGTTCATCCATCCGAGCCGTCGGCGTATATGCCATGACCTGAATTCCATTCTGCCGACAATATTCCCGAAGCTCATCCTGAGTCAGAAGAGGATGGCACTCGATCTGATTGATCATCGGTTTTATCTGTGCGATCTTAAGGATTTCCTCCAGATGATGCCGATGGCAGTTGCAAACGCCAATCGCTTTGCACAATCCCCGACGATAAAGATCCTCCATCTTTTTCCAGTTTTCCGGATAAACGTCGGTGACCGGCCAGTGCATTAAATAGACATCCACATAATCCATCCCAAGTCGGGAAAGACTCTTTTTCAACGCCTGTTCCACATTGCCGGTGAACTGATCCTGATTACAAAGTTTGGTAATCACCCGTGCGTCCGCCCTGGGAAACCGTTTGAGTTCCTCACCGATTACCTGTTCACTCATCCCGTATGCACTTGAGGTGTCGACCATGGAAAAGCCGGAATCCAAAAGAGTTCTCAGACAGGCCGCAGTTCCGCTATTCAAACGATACTGCTGAGGGTAGCGAAAACAATCGTTCGCTTTTTTAAGTTTTGATTTGATACCGCCCCGGTAGCTGCGACTTAAAATCCCGCTGCCATATGCGATTGCGGGCAGCTTGTAACCGTTTTCCAGTGTAATGCCTTCCATTTTGTTTTTCCTTCCGAATCTTATGAAATCAATGCCGCCTGCCTATCCTTTTCCGACTTACTCCCATCATATAGCAAAACAGCAGTCGCGGCAAATAACCCCTTGCACTGCAACGTATTATCATCAAAAGCACCGGTTATAATTCGCCCTTCGTCCACAGTGCTTCCATTCATTTGAAACTTAAGGTATTCCCACGATTTTCAAATGAATTATATCATGTATTTTCAGAAAAGTCAATCCGACGTTTGAAAGTCAGTCGACTTTGATGATTTTCGACCGACACACAAATTTACAGTATAAATATGGCTCAAGAAGCTTCTGATGCAGGGGATATTATATGGTCTAAACTGTTTATGTCTTTTTCTTGTCTGCTCTACTCCTCGCTAAATGCTGTTTTTTTCGCCCCCTTTGCAGAACAGGGGTTGCTTTGTCACAGACAACAAAAGCACACCCTTTCCGACTGGTCATCGGAGAGAGTGTGCTTTTTTATATACGGCCTTTGCCGTTAAAAATACAGCTTTGCGCGTTCCTCGAGCAGTCGCAGCTGATCGCGGTCGTTCGCGCCCATGACGACGTCGGCGCGGTCGGCGGGGCAGGAATTGACCGACAGCCCGCCGCTGATCGCCAGCTTGATCGTATCGGTCAGATAATACTCATTCTGCGCGTTGTTATTGTCGATTTTACCGAGCAGGTCGAGCAGAACCTCCGCCTTGAACCAATAAGCGCCCGAATTAATCTCCCTGATCGCGCGGGTAGCGTCATCCGCGTCCTTATATTCCACAATGGCGGAAATTTTGCCGCCCTTTTTCACGATTCTGCCGTATGACGCGGGGTCGTCCAGGCAGGCGGTCACGACCGTGATCGCATTATCCTCGGCGATGTGCTGATTCAGCGCCTTTTTGACGGTATCCGCGTCCATCAGCGGCGCATCGCCGCAAAGCACCAAAACATTGCCGCCGCTGTGCTCTCTGATAAAATCCTCCGCCTGCATGACGGCGTGACCCGTTCCGAGCTGGGGCGACTGCAAAGCGGTGCGGCACCGCGCGCCGACATGATTCTCCACAACCTCCGCTTTATAGCCGACGACGACGCAGATCTCGCATCCCGCCGCCTCGACCGCGTCGATCACATAGTCGATCATCGGCTTTCCGAGCACCTCGCACATAACCTTCGGCAGCTCCGATTTCATGCGGGTGCCCTTGCCGCCCGCCAGTATTACCGCGCAGTTTTTATTCATGATCCGTTCTCCTTTTATGTATGTAAATGGTGTGATTACTCTGTATATTCGCCGCCTGCCGTTTCGTGCAAATTTAATATATCACGCGATACATCGCGCGCGATCGCCTGAGCGAGAAAATAATCGTTTTTCGAGGTGATTTTCATATTCATGCTGTCGCCGCGCGCCAGATATACCCGCTCGCCCGCCAGCGTGAATATTTTACAGCAATCGGTCAGACTCGCCCGCTCGGCGGCAGTGAGATTCTGATAGTGCTCTTTCAGCCGTTTCATCGAAAAGCTCTGCGGGGTCTGCGAGCAGTAAAGCCTGCTTCGGTCGGGGACCGACTCGATATACTCCCCGTCCGATACAACCACGGTATCGGCGGCGGGGATGACCGTATCCACCGCGCCGTATTGCTTGACCAGCCGTATATTTTCGCGAATCATCCCGCAGGTGACAAACGGGCGCGCCGCGTCGTGCGTGATGATAAAATGCTCGCCCGCCTCGTCGCCCTCGCCGAATAATTCCTGCGCGCGGTCGATCATCCGCATCACCGTTTCATTGCGGTCGCCGCCGCCCTCGGTAATCACAATGCGGTCCTTTTCATTCGGAAAATGCTCCATGACAACATCGTTCATATACGCCGTATAATCGGGGTGAACGCCGATAAACAGGCAGTCAACACAGCAACGAAGAAACTTCTCAATCGAATAGCAAATCATCGGTCTGCCGCCAAGCGGCAAAAACTGCTTCGGAATATCGGGTAGCTGACCGCCGATCTCTATTTCGCAGGCGGATTTCATGCGGGTGCCTTTTCCGCCCGCCGCTATTGCGCCGAATATCATTTTGCGCCGTCCTCTCTCAAATAATACACGCCCTTATATTCCTCATATCCGTGCTCCGTGTCAATAAACTCAAAATCGTGGTTCGGCACTCTGTCCTGCTCGGCGGGCAGCTGCATATAATCGCCGAACGCGGCGGTAAGATACTGATCATATTCCGCGGGGACAGGCATGGAATATCCCTCAAAATCGAGGTATTTTGCGTCGAAGAACCAACCGCGCGGATAATCCCTGCGCATAAAAACAGGGCCGGTGGTCAGCTCGCAGACATACTCCGCGCTGTCGTAATCGTATCGGGTCATCCGCCGCTCGGCAAGCTTCGTCAGCGCACGGCGCACCGCGCGCGGACGAAAGACGAACAAGAGCGCGCGCCCCGCCGCCTTCACCGCCGCGCCGTGATTCTCGGGCGCCTCGCCGATGATGCACAGCGAATAGACCAGCGCCCAGAACAGCTGGATCTTTCGTCGGACGCCGTATAAAGCGCCGCTTTTCGGGCGGCCGTCGAGCGGGATAATATCCAGCGACAGCCCGTGATTGATATCCAGCCCCGCCGTAAAGGTTTTGATATAGGTGGTGCGGCTGTCGCAGATGGTGGCAAACTGATTTTTAGTTTCCAGCTCGTCGGTGGTCACCTGAAGCTGATACCGTTTCGTGTCCGCGCGGCTGTTCCATATTTCGATCAGCCGCTCATAGTCGGGGCGCGGCAGAAAAAAGTCGATATCATCGTCCCACGGGATGAATCCGCCGTGGCGCACAGCGCCCAGCGCGCCGCCGCCGCACAGGCAGCAGCGAATATGGTTTTCGCGGCAGAAATCCACAAAATAAACCGCCATTTCCAGGCTTTTTTGCTGAACGGCTTTCAGTATTTTATCATCAATTACAAACTCCATCAGCGCGTTTTCTCCGAATCGAAATTTGTGAACATAAACTTAAAAATTCCCGCAAAAAATCCGCAGCCGTAAGAAATATGCAGCAAAAAATGTATTAAAATCAGCCGCAGGCGAATGGCGAATTTATCCTGACGGTCGGGAATCTTCAGCGTGACCGACGCGGCGATATCCAGCAAAAGATACAGCCCCATCACCGCGGAATAGACCCACAAAAACGGCTTCCATATCCATGAAAGCGCTGCGCCCAACACCAAAAACAGCACGAAAACGAGCGGCACAAGATGCGACAGCCGCGCGGGCTTTTTGTGCTTTTTAATAACGGCGACCTTCCAAAGCCCGTAGCCGAAATACTGCCGAATCAGCCCCGTATAGCTGTCGCGCGGATAGTAGAAGCTCCGAATCTTCGGAGTAATGAATATCTTGCCGCCGCGCTCCGCGATCTTGAAATTAAAATCGTCGTCCTCATTCAAAATCAGCCGCTCGTCGAACAGACCGACCGACAAAGCCGTTTCCTTTTTAAACGAGCCGAAGCTGACGGTGTCGCTGTATCCCTCATAATCGGCGATATGCTGCTTGCCGCCGCCCAGCGCAAAGGGGGAATAATACGCCGCGGCAACCGCCCGCTGAACGGGAGTTCTGCCGCGCACGACAGTCGGGCCGCCGACATTGTCCGCCCCTGTTTTCAGCAGATATTCGATACATTTTGAAACATAATCGCAGGCAAACTCGGTGTGCGCGTCCAGCCGCACGATATACTCGCCGCGCGCCTCGCGGATGCCGATGTTGACCCCGCAGGAGATCGTCCCGCGAGGGTTCGGCACCATTTTTATATACGAATACTGACGGCAGTATTCATGGATGATCTCCACGGTGTCATCCACCGATGTGCCGACGGCAAGAATCACCTCGAGCTTGGATTTCGGATAGTCCTGAAGCAGAACCGAATCCAGGCAGGAGCGAATATATTTATGCTCGTTTCTGACGGGAATGACCACCGAAACAAAAGGCAGCCCTTCGCTTTTTCCGCCGCTCATCCAAAAGCCTCCGATCTTTTGATGATCAAATACTGTCTACATTGATTATACTTTTATTATCCGATGAAGTCAATCCTTATTCGCATATCCGACCGAATAAATCGCCTCTTTAGCGCGAATTTCGCAAAAATACTATTGAAATCGGGCGAAATCGGTTGTATAATAGTATCGTATATTGATTACCAAGGAGTTGCAGTAATACTATGAAAATACTCGTTGTAAACGCGGGAAGCTCGTCGCTGAAATATCAGCTGATCGACATGACGGGCGAAAAGGTCATCGCAAAGGGCCTTTGCGAGCGAATCGGGCTTGACGGCAGCCGCATTGAGCACAAAACGGCAGACGGCAAAAAATATGCCGAGGAAATTCCTATGCCCGATCACACCGCCGCATTCAAATGCGTGGAAAAGGCGCTGACCGAGGGAGACACCGCCGTTATCGGCTCGATGAGCGAGATCGACGCGGTCGGTCACCGTATCGTTCAGGGCGGCGCCACTTTCTCGGAGTCGGTGCTGGTTGACGACGGCGTTATCGCCGAGATCACCCGCCTTGCCGACCTTGCTCCCCTTCACAATAAGGCGCACGTTCAGGGCATCAACGCCTGCATCGAGTGTCTCGGCAAGGATGTCCCCGAGGTCGTCGTGTTCGACACCTCCTTCCACCAAACCATGCCGCCGAGAGCGTATATGTACGGCATCCCCTACAATTATTACACTGATTATAAAATCCGCCGCTACGGCTTCCACGGCACCTCGCACCGCTACGTCAGCGCCAAGGCGATCGAGGAGCTGGGTCTCCCCGCCGGCTCGAAGATCATCACCTGCCACCTCGGCAACGGTTCGTCGCTCGCCGCAGTTTTGGACGGCAAGTGCATCGACACTACCATGGGTCTGACCCCGCTCGACGGCTTTGTCATGGGTTCGCGCAGCGGCACTCTCGACCCGTCGGTCGTCACCCATATCATTAATAAAGAGCATCTCGACGCGCAGCAGCTGTCCGACCTGTTTAACAAAAAGTCGGGTATTCTCGGCATTTCGGGCGTTTCCAGCGACAACCGCGACGTGGAAAAGGCGGCGGCTGAGGGCAACGAGCGCGCGGCGCTTGCATTGGAGATGCAGAGATATCAGATCACCAAGTTTGTCGGCGGATTCATCGCCGCGCTCGGCGGAATCGACGCGATCGTGTTCACAGGCGGCATCGGTGAAAATTCCGCTCCTTTGCGCGAATATGTCTGCGAGCATCTGGCTTATACCGGTCTCAAGCTCGACCGCGAGAAGAACAACGCGGCTGTCCGCGGCGGCAAGGGCGTCATCTCGACCGAGGATTCGGCTGTTATCGTCGACGTTATCCCGACCGACGAGGAAATGGTCATCGCCAGAGATACCAAGGCGATCGTCGAAAAGCTCGCCCGATAAATATTCTACATAAAAACCGTTTTATCATGAAAAACACCGACCGAGCGGTCGGTGTTTTTTTGACGCTTTTTTGCGGAATTTTCGCCGATTCGCCGCTCTGCGACAAGCGGAGCAAAACAGCGGCGAACTATTTATTGCGCAGGCGACAAAATTCGTTTTGATTTGCAAAACAGCGGCTCTATCATTGTCAGCAGGAAGCAGGATTCTGACATAAATCCGCTTGATTTAAGATAGGAGGACGTGCCGCCGCGGCAGACCGCCCGCACGGCAAAACAGCTATGGATTTGAAATTATCACAAACCGGAGACACCATGAAAGCCGAGCTTTCGGGCGAGATCGATCACCACAGCGTGAGAGAAATACGCGAGCAGATCGACATGGCGCTGGACGTCAATCGCCCGAAGCTGCTGTTTCTCGATTTTGCCAAGATCACCTTTATGGATTCATCGGGAATCGGTCTGGTGATGGGGCGCTACCGCAAGGCACAGCTTTTCGGCGGTAAGATTGAGGTATTAAACCCGAGCGCGCAGATCAAAAAGGTCATGCGGCTGTCGGGACTTGAAAAACTCGGCGTGATGGGCTCATCCGACAAGGCAGCCGCCGGGGACAATTAAAGAAAGGACGGACAAACATATGAAAATCAAAAATCAATTCGCCATGAAGCTCTATTCCCGTTCCAGCAACGAAAGCTTCGCCCGCGTGAGCGTCGCGGCGTTTCTATCCCAGCTCGACCCGACGATCGAGGAGCTTAACGACATCAAGACCGCCGTATCCGAAGCAGTCACCAACTGCATCGTCCACGCCTATAAGGAGCAGTTCGGCTATATTTACATAACCGCCCAGATCTTGCAGGACGACAGCGTGAAAATCAAGATTCGGGACACCGGCTGCGGCATCCCCGACGTGGCGCAGGCAATGGAGCCGATGTTCACGACTGCGGGCGACGAACGGGCAGGGCTGGGATTCGCCGTCATGCAGAGCTTTATGGACAAAGTGCGGGTCCACTCGACCGTGGGCAAGGGTACGACCGTCACCTTCACCAAGCGGCTGCAGGGAAAATCCTGATCATGGCGGCTGTTGACACAAACCTGCCGCCCGCCGCGCGCCAAACCGACAGCAAACGCAAAGCCGACGGCGAACGGGAAAAATTTCTCAGTGATAACCTGCTTTTAGTTCATTCGCTCGCACACCGCTACACGGGACGCGGCGTCGAATACGACGATCTTTATTCCGCGGGGTGCGTGGGTCTGATCAAAGCATACGACGGCTTTGACAAGTCCAAGGGATGCAGCTTTTCGACCTACGCCGTTCCCGTCATACTCGGCGAGATCAAGCGTATTTTCCGCGACGGCGGCGCCGTCAAGGTCAGCCGCACGCTGAAAGAGCTGGCAGGCAGGCTGGGGCGAGAAAGGGCGCGGCTCGAAGCGGAAATGGGGCGCGAGCCGACCGTTTCGGAGCTTGCCTCACGGCTGAATGTCACCCCCGAGGAGGTCACCGAGGCGCTCGACGCCTGTGTTTCGCCGATGTCGCTGACCGTGTGCGATGATTCAGGCGAGCATACGCTTGATATCCCCGTCAGCGGCGGCGAGGAAAAGCTGATCGACAAGATCGCGCTGGATCAGGCGATCGGCGAGCTCTGTGACAGCGACCGAAAAATCATTACACTGCGGTATTACCACGATATGACCCAATCGCAAACGGCAAAAATCATGGGAATCACGCAGGTTGCCGTCTCGCGGCGGGAAAAAGTGATTTTAGCTCACCTGAAAACAATGCTAAATTGAAGCCGCCATCTCCTACAATTTATACAAACACTTATACATCTTAACCTATGCGGCACCGTGACAATTGTGCATTAATACTAATATTTATAACAATTATAAAAATATTTTTAGATAATATAAAAAAACACTTGACATTTATAAACAGACAGTGTATTATAATATTAACAAAAGATTTAAGAGTAATGAATCTCATATGCTGAATGAACTCACGGATATGCACGGTGTTTCGAATAATGAGCTCGCGTATTTGGCACAAAACGGCTGCAGCGAAGCTTATTCCGTTTTAACCGGGCGCTTTATTTTTTTAGTCAGAAACTGCGCGGGCGGTTACTTTTCGGATTCACTCGACGCAGAAGATCTGGTTCAGGAAGGATTCATCGGTTTGATGAACGCGATCATGAGCTTTGATCCGAAATGCGGCGCGGCGTTTTCCACCTTTGCCAAGCTGTGTATTGATCGTCAGATCATTTCAGCCGTGCGCAAATCTCTGCGCAAAAAGCGGATCCCGCAGTCCATGCTGGTCTTCATCGGCGACGACACGGTTCATTCCATGACCGCCGCGGGAGCCGATGAGCCGGAAAATGCGCTGATCATGCGCGAAAACTATCAGTCGCTTTTAAGCGACATTGCGGCTAAGCTGTCCAAAACCGAATCCGACGTTCTCAGGCTTTACCTTGCGGGGAAAAGCTACGACGAGATCGCCCGCCGGCTCGGCATCTCCAAAAAGTCGGCAGACAACGCCATGCAGCGAGTCCGAAAAAAGCTGAAATAACCCCACGGCGCCTTTAATTTACGGCAATTATATTTTTATATAAAAGCAAATTTTTTATTTATTCAAGCGAGGTATTAAAATGTTTGAAGACAAAACATTAGTCTGCAAAGAGTGCGGACAGGAATTCGTATTCACAGCAGGCGAGCAGGAGTTCTATGAGGCAAAGGGCTTCGTCAACGAGCCGCAGCGCTGCAAGGCCTGCCGTGACGCACGCAAAAATGCGTCCAGAGGCGAAAGAAAGATGTATACAGCCGTCTGTGCTGCCTGCGGAAAGGAAGCAAAAGTACCGTTCGAGCCGCGTGACGACCGTCCGGTATATTGCAGCGAGTGCTTTGCTGCTCAGAAAGCTGATGAATAAGCGAGATTAAACCGCTTTTTTATCCCCCGAGGCGTTGCCTCGGGGGCTTTTTGCATCAAAAGGCGCGTCAAAAACCGAAAAAACGCAAAAAAGCAAGAAACGAATCGACTCGGCGCCGAAAAATCTCTTGACAAACCGCCAAGTTTACTATATAATTATTCTGTTACTTTGGGCGACTGCCGTGTGCGGTCGGCAAAGCATCCTTGCACACATAAATCTTACCCGTGTGTGCCGATTGACCAAAAGGAGGTGCATTTTAGATGGCAAAATACGAAACCACTCTTGTTTTCTCGGTCAAAGAGTCCGAGGAAAAGGCAAAAGCCCTTGTCGAAAAGTTCAAGGACTATATCGCGCAGAGCGGCACCGTCGAGAATGTTGACGAATGGGGCAAGCGCAGACTTGCTTATCCGATCAACTATGAGAACGATGGCTACTATGCTGTTGTCAAGCACGACAGCAAGCCCGAGTCCGTTGCCGAGCTCACCCGTGTTCTCAACATCACTGACGGCGTTCTCCGTTATCTCACCGTAAGCTGCGAGGAATAATTTTTCGCGCTTGCCGCGGTTCATCCGCAAAGAAATGGGTTTATCCCGTAAATGAAAGGAACGGTAAACTATGCTTAATATTGCTGTTATCATGGGCAGGCTCACAGCAGAGCCCGAGCTTCGCACTACAGGAAGCGGCATTTCGGTTTGCAGCTTTTCGGTCGCAGTCGACAGAAATTATGCCAAAAACGGCGCAGAGCGTCAGACAGACTTCATCAACTGCGTTGCATGGCGTCAGACAGCTGAATTTATTTCCAAATATTTTCACAAAGGCTCGATGATCGCTATAAACGGCAGTATTCAGCAGCGCAGCTACACCGACAAAGACGGTAACAAGCGCAATGCATTCGAGATCATTGTTGACAATGCCAACTTCTGCGGCTCCAAAGCGGAAAGCGGCAACTCGTCATTCAATGCGGGCGGCAATGCTCCCGCATCTTTCTCCAATGTAGACACAGGCGACTTCGAGGAGATCTCGATGTCGGACGATGATCTGCCGTTCTGATTTTATCTTGACTTTTTCATCACCTATATAAAGGAGGCTATTCATCATGGAGGAAACTACAGCAACTGTTAATGCTGCACCTGCCGCTGAGGCAGCTAAAAAGCCCGAGCGCGCAGAGCGCCCCGAGCGCCCGATGAGAGGCGCCCGCCGCAGCCGCAGAAAGGTTTGCAGCTTCTGCGTTGACAAGCAGGGTTCGTTCATCGACTATAAAGATGTTGCGAAGCTCAGAAAATACGTTTCGGAGAGATCTAAGATTCTTCCCCGCCGCGTTACCGGCACCTGCACCCGTCATCAGCGCGAGCTCACAGTAGCAATCAAGCGTGCGCGTCATTTGGCTCTTCTGCCCTATGTCAGCGACTGATTGCGGCTGATCGGCAGATTATTCTGCCGTGCTTGTTTGCAAAACGTATGATTAACCCCACCGCACTCGGGTCCCTGAGTGCGGTGGGGTTTTGCTGTTCTCGGAGTTCACAGGAACTTTCGGCTCAGCCGACGATTCAAGCGGCGGGCAAACACCGCAAACCGGACGGCTCACATAGAAAAAAACTCCCTTAGCGGCGCCGACCAAATGATCGGCACCCGCCAAGGGAACTTTAATTTTAATCAGAATTGAGCGATTC
>JBJEQI010000029.1:0-4093 GCA_051881675.1 Acutalibacteraceae bacterium | reverse complement strand
GGTCAAGCTGTCGGACGAATAGCCGAAATACGGCTGAAAAGGAGAATATACGGATGAAAACGGTTGAAATATTTACAGACGGCGCCTGCTCGGGCAATCCCGGACCCGGCGGCTGGGGCGCGATACTGCGCTACGGGAAGTATGAAAAGGAACTTCACGGCTTTGAGGCCGACACCACCAACAACCGCATGGAGCTGACGGCGGTGATCATGGCGCTCGCCGAGCTGAAAGAGCCGTGCGAGGTCATCGTTACGACCGACAGCAAGTATGTCGTCGATTCCATTGAAAAGGGATGGGCGAAAAAATGGCGGGCAAACGGCTGGCGAAAGGCAGATAAAAAGCCGGCGCTGAATGCGGAGCTGTTCGAGCGGCTGCTCGATCTGCTCGAGCGCCACCACTGTCGGTTTAACTGGATCAAAGGCCACGCGGGTCATCCCGAAAACGAGCGGTGCGACCGCATGGCGGTGGGAGAGTATGAAGCGCACCGCTGACGGCTATGTATTAAGTCGCCGAGGTCGGCGCACCAATCGGATAAAAAGGCGGCGGGATAAATGCGAGCCGCGACGAAAAAACCACGAACATGGATTGTTCGTGGTTTTTGAGTTTTGTATATTCATTGCAGTGCGGCGTGCGCGCTTGTTCGGCAGATCAGTTGCCGAAACCGCCGTCGGGCAGATGCTTTTTCAGCGCGGGATACGCCTGTGACATCAGATAAAACGAGCCGCAGACAACGATTCCGCCCTCTTCGCCGAACGCCTGCTCCACCGCGGACGCAACGCTTTCTGCCGCGCTGACGTTTCGGCAGTAGGCGGCGGCGACGGCGCAAAGCTCGTCGGCACTGCATGCGCGCGGATTATCGACGGTGACGGTGATCACCCGATCAAACAGCGGGCAGAGCTTTTTCAGCACGCTGTCGACGTCCTTATCCCGCATCATGCCGATTACGGCGGTGAGCGGGCGGTCGGAATAGTGCGACAGCAGTGAAATCAGCGAGCAAACGCCGTCGGGATTGTGCGCGCCGTCCAAAATAACGGGGCGCGTTTTTTCGATCGTCTGGCACCGCGCGGGCATATGCGCCTTGGCGATACCGCTGATGATAGCTCCCTCGCCGACGGCGGGGAACGCCGCCTTCACCGCCTCGATCGCGGTAACGGCATTATACACCTGCGCCCGCCCCGCTATGCCGGTTTCAAAGCGGATGCCGCCGTATTCCGCCGAAATGTGAAACGGCGATTCATTAATCACTCGGAGCGCGGAGCGGTCGGGGACGATCAGGCGGTTGCCCGTTTGACGTGCCTTTTCGCGGATGACGGCGGCGGCGCCGCTCGGCTGAACGGGGTACATGACCGTCGTGCCGTTCGGTTTCATAATCCCCGCCTTTTGCGCGGCGATCAGCTCGACCGTGTCGCCGAGCACGGCGGTATGATCGAGCGAGATCGAAGTAATAACGCTGCAAAGCGGGGTGTCGATCACGTTGGTCGAGTCATACAGCCCGCCGAGCCCCACCTCGAGCACGACCACGTCGCATTTACAGGCGGCAAAGATCAAAAATCCGACCGCTGTGACCACCTCGAACTCAGTGGGCATGAGCGCGGGGTCCATGCCGTCTACCGCCGCCTTGACGCGGCTAACGGCGCTGATAAACACGTCCTTGTCAACGGGTGCGTTATTCACCTGAAAGCGCTCGGTATAGTCGAACACATACGGCGAAACGAACAGCCCCGTTTTCATCCCCGCCTCGGACAAAATGTGCGCGATATAGGAGCAGACCGAGCCTTTTCCGTTCGTTCCTGCCGTGTGGATGAAAGAAAGCTGCTTTTGCGGGTCGCCGAGCCGATGCATGAGGTTTTCAATGCGGGAAAGACCGAGCTTCGACCCGAAAACCAGAAAGGAATTGATATAGTCTATTGCCTGCGAATAATTCATAAGTGCCGATTACTTTCTGATGCGGATGCTCTCGATGACAGGCTGATCGGCGACATTGTCGATAAAGCCCATATTCGCCTGATTGCCGGGCGCCTGCGCGATTTTATCGACGACGTCCATGCCCTTTGTGACCTTGCCGAAGCCCGCATACATACCGTCCAGACTCGACATTGCCGCGTCGTCCAGCACAATGAAAAACTGGCTGGAGGCGCTGTCGGGATCGTTGGTGCGCGCCATGGATATGACGCCGCGGGTGTGAGAAAGGTCGTTTTTGACGCCGTTGGCGGAAAACTCGCCCTTGATAGCGTCGCAGGGCTTATCCGACGCGCCGCCCTGAATGACAAAGCCCGGCTGGGCGCGGTGGAAGGTCAACCCGTCGAAATACTTTTCATCCGCGAGCTTTACAAAATTTTCAACCGTGACGGGGGCGAGCTTGCCGTACAGCTCGACCACGATCACGCCCATATCCTTAACGGTGATCTCCGCCGTGTGGGTAACGGTGAAATCCGAACCGTTGCCCTCGGCGGCAGCAGAGTCGGTGCGGGAGGTATCGCCCTCCCCGCGCGAGCCGCCCTGAAAGCCGCAGGAGGCGGCCAAAACAGCCATGACGGCGGCAAGCAGTATGAGCAAGGCATTTTTAGATAATTTTTTCATGCATGAGGAAATATTCATGTTGCAGTTCTCCTTAATTCGATATGCGATTACACATAATATTACCACAAAATCGCCGATTTTTCAACGGCATTTTGAATATTCCCTACAATATTTGAAAAAAATAGCGAAAGGTACTTGAAAACTATACTAAATTGGTATATTATATACTCGTGGAAAAAATCAGCCGCTGTCTTAGCGGCTGACCGTATAGAAATTTAACCTCAAGAAAAGGACGGTTAATTATGAGCGTTTTTACAAAAGAAAGATTTGTTTACGCCGACAATGCCGCGACAACCCCGTTGTCGGAGGAAGTAAAGGCGGCGGTTAAGGGCGCGCTGGAGATTTACGGCAATCCCTCCAGCCTTTACGATCTCGGCGGCGAGGCAAAAACCGCGGTCGAGCGCGCGCGCGAGCAGTGCGCCAAGGCGATCGGCGCCGACGCGGGCGAGATTTATTTCACCTCCTGCGGCTCGGAGTCGGACAACTGGGCGATCAAGGGCGCGGCGGAGCGAATGCTGAAAAAAGGCAAGCGGCACATCATCTCCACCGCGATCGAGCACCACGCGGTGCTGCACACACTGAACGCGCTGGAGCGGCAGGGATTTGAGGTCACGCTTCTGCCTGTGCATGAGAACGGCATTGTCCGAACAGGCGAGCTGATCGACGCGATTCGGGAAGATACGGGGCTGGTCACCGTGATGTTTGCCAACAACGAGATCGGAACGATCCAGCCGATCGCCGAGATCGCGAAAGTTTGCCGCGAGCGCGGGATACTCTTCCACACCGACGCGGTGCAGGCGATGGGCAATGTGCCGATCGACGTTCATGCGCTGGATGTGGACATGATGTCCGTTTCGGGGCATAAGCTTCACGCGCTCAAGGGCGTGGGACTGCTGTATATCAAAAAAGGAACGGTCATTTCAAACCTGATCGACGGCGGCGCGCAGGAGCGTTCGCGCCGCGCGGGAACCGAGAATGTAACGGGCATTATCAGCCTCGGAACCGCGATGGAAGCGGCGTCGAAGGATATTGAAAGCCGCGCGGAGTATGTGAAGATGCTGCGCGACCGATTCATCGACGGCGCGCTGAAAACCGAGCGCTCACGGCTCAACGGCGATCGGGAGAGGCGGCTGCCGGGCAACGCCAGTATCTGCTTTGAGGGTATCGAGGGCGAAAGCCTGCTGCTGATGCTCGATCTGTGCGGAATCTGCGCGTCGTCAGGCTCGGCCTGCACCTCGGGCTCACTGGACCCGAGCCATGTTCTGCTGGCGCTCGGCATGAAGCACGAGATTGCGCACGGCTCACTGCGCGTAACGCTGAACGAAACCAATACGGTTGAGGACGTTGATTATATCCTCGAAAAGCTGCCGCCGATCATCGAGCGTCTGCGGGCGATGTCGCCGCTGTGGGAGGATATCAAGCGCCGCGAGGCGGAAGAAACGGCAAAATAAGCGATACAATATCCATTTATCGAAGAGAGGAAGATCAATATATGTATACAAAAGAAGTTATG
>JBJEQI010000028.1:0-4094 GCA_051881675.1 Acutalibacteraceae bacterium | reverse complement strand
TGCCGACCAGGTCGACATATTCGAGGTCGTTCTTGCGGAAATGGTTATCCGGCCATCCGATGTCCTCGACCGAGGTCGGGATATCCGGCATATATTCTTTGGAAACCTTGCCCAGCTCGTTGATAAACGAAGCCAGCGTATCCCAATCAAATCCGTCCGAATTGTAAATCCAGCCAAGGTCGGTATCGTTGATATTCGAGCTGTTCTCGATGGTCAGGCCCATGATCGGGATAACGTCCTGATACTCCTTGAGGATCTCACAGGTCGGTCGGATAACATTTTCAATATAGGTAGCTCTGGCGTCCTTGTCATAATAAAACTTGCGGTAGAACTGATTCAGCTCATTCGCCGTCATTCCGTTATATTCGTGCTGATACGGATAAGCCGAGTCTTGCGACATAAGGCAGGGAACGAAATCGATGCCGATTTCGCGGCAGGCGTCCAGCAGCAATGTAAGATTAGTCTTAAATTGATCGGTAATGCCGACAACATAACCCCGTTCGTCATAGACATAGCCGCCGCCTTCTTTGAAAATCCAGACGTTGAAGGCGGACAAGCCGATTTTCTTCATGTTGTAGAGCGAGCGCTTGATATAGTCAAAACGGCCGCCCAGAATAGCAACGGTGCCGTCAAGCGGGTGATCCGCGAGCGAAACGGTAGCGCCATGAGCATAGTCGTTGATCCATGACCAGTCGACACCGTAGATGAAGCCGTCTTCAGCAAGAACTCTTTCGTATTCATTCTTATAGGTCTTGCCGTCATAAGTGAACACAAATTTGCCGTCGGCGTTTTTAATGGTGCCGTGAGCCAAAGGCAGATCGGCGGAACCCGACTGCGCTGAAGCTGCGCTGCCCGCAACTCCGCCCGACGCAGTCAAAACCATAGATCCGCCGGAAACGGTTATTACCGACGCCAGCAGCATCGCAACACCCACAATAACGCGCTTAAGTGATTCTTTCA
Organism: Acutalibacteraceae bacterium; assembly: GCA_051881675.1. Classification (GTDB taxonomy): domain Bacteria; phylum Bacillota; class Clostridia; order Oscillospirales; family Acutalibacteraceae; genus CAKRRH01. Next base: position 3,134 of record JBJEQI010000028.1, on the reverse strand, counting down.
TGTAATAACTCCTTTTGTGTACGAAGAACAAAGGAATTCCTGCCAAGCACCTTTATTCTCCGAACGATTGATCGTAATTATTTGGAATGGATCTTCTTCAGAACAATATTTCATCATCGGAATCGCTGAAATCAGCGACCCGACTTTGTGCGTTGATTTTGCCTTGCTTGTATTTCCATGCTGATTTCCCGCAGGTAATATCTGTTCCCCACCCGTCATCGCTCGCCATCCGCGCGGCGGGATTCACAGCACGAAGAAAGCCCCATTTAATATGTATATGTCATCAAAAAACAAGCAAAGCCGCGAGCGTCCCGCAGCAGTTCAAAACAAAGCCCTCAATAAACAGCCGACTGCTTCAAATTCAGGGAAACATGGTCAAAATTAAAAATTAATTTTCTGCCCGAACCAATGAATTAAGTAAAATTCAATAAATAATTTGTAATTTATCAAATAATATTCTATATATTTTTTCTAAATTATACATTATTTTAACCTTTTATCACATAGCACAAATTATCAATCACCATGTTGTTTTTTATCACAGATGATCAAAGAGCCTGAAACCCTTGCGGTACAAGGGTTTCAGGCTCTTTGCCTGCGAGAAAAAGTTTCAATTATTTTTTGTTTTATTCAAATATTTTGCTATATTTTTGCAAAAACATCACATTTTTACAGCCAAAAGACAAATACAAATTCTTTTATGCGATTCAACTTGACTTTTCTGTCGGCGCATTTATCGTTTTGTGCATAACCGCTAAAACATACTCCCCCCCTGCCGCCGAAGGCAAATAAGGCGGCAGTTTTGCCTATGTCCGCGACGGCAAAAATCCATACTTCTGCAAAATTTCCGTTACATGGCAAAATCCCCCGAGAAGCAGAATGAACTGCCGCTCGGGGGATATGTTTTAATGATTGCGGCTTTTACCGATTGCTAAAGCCGATCGCCTTGCGAATTACTCAAGGAACTCGCTGACGGGGATATACGCGTTACCGTAGTCGAACGCCTCATCGAGATCGATGCTTGCGAGCAATACATCGGCTGACTCAAAGAGAGTTACTTCGATTTCGGGTTTCTGATATGCTTTTTCCATCACTCAATGTCCACCCTTTCAGCCTACGTTGTATACTTCTTTGAGTATTCTGTTGATGTAATCATAGTTCGCTGCAGAAGTATCGGTATTCGCTTCTTTCAGCGCCACTGCCACATCCTTCATGCTGACGCCGCCGGTCGCTTTGGATGTGAACCATCCGCTGGAGCCGTCCGCATACCTGATCTCAGCGACTGCCCATGCAGAAAACTTCTGCGAGATGACCTCGTCGCCCTTGCCCGCAAACTCGGTGACCGAGCCGTGCCAGCAAAGATCGGTGACGGTGGATTCCGAAGCCCAGCGGCTGTTGCCGCCTGCTGCCGAAGAATTGAGAACTTCTTTCAGCTGATTGTCGCTCAAATTCTTGATCACTGTTTTGACCAGCGCGGGTGAAACAAGCTCGCCTGTCTCTTTCGCGCCGCCGAGGTTGGAGCGAACAACGCTCGTAAAGCGCAGACCTCGTTTTGCATCGTCCGCCGACCAGCGGATCGAAGCCGAATTCAGCGTTTCGAGCGAGATGCCCGCGGCGACAAAGGTCGTATCCTCGGTCATCTTGATCTTCGAGCCGGCTTTGTAAAGCTTAGAATGATCGTTTGCATCCGCCCAGCCGACAAACTGAAATCCGTCGATAGCAACAGCGTCGGGAGCGGTCACGGTCATGCCCTGCGCGGCAACAACCGCCTTATCGCCGTTGACAAAGGTGGCGGTATATCCCGATTTCTTGTGAAGAAGCCCCGGCACCTCATCATCCGCATTCGCGGCATAAATGTTTCCGATCGTGAACGTCGGCTGATGATCGTTTCTGAAATTGAACTGGAGCTGATTGATCGACGAGCCGCCGTAGATCTCGTGCTTGAACCAAATGCCGCCATTCCAGTCGTCCCACAGCAGCATATGGGATCCGTCGACAGAAACATCCTGCCAATAATCCCTGCCGTCAAACTTGGCTTGCCAGCCGCTGTTTGGACCTGCCCAGTTCCCGACCGCATACATCAGCATCCACAGTCGGTTGTTGCCTTCTGCCGCCGCTTTGTCAACATGAAAATAGTAATATTTCTTGTCGCTGACATCCTTGTTCGTCGTCGACAGCAGCATATGCGGGTTGGAGCCGTTAATGGTCATTTTCATGCCGTTCTCGGTCGCTTCATAGGCAATGCCCGTTGTGTTCGCCGTGTCAATGCCGTCCGTCGTCGTCATATCGCGCACAACAATGGCTTGGTTCTCGGGGATCAGCCCCGGCACCTCATCATCCGCATTCGCAGCATACACGTTGCCGATCGTGACCTTGGCATTGTTCGCGTCCATATCAAAATAGAATCTCACCTTGTTAAGCTTGGTCATATCGCAGCCCGCATACCGCGCGGTTTCAATGCGCACCCATGCGTCCTCGCTGTCGGCGGGCAAAGTGAGCAGGAAATGCTGCGCTTTGTCTTCGCCGTGATTCACAGTCTTCCAATACGCCGCGCCGTCCAGCTTTACGCTGACCGCGGCGGGATCGTAAACCGTCCAGCCGCCCCACGGATCGTCGCCGTAGATCGGGATGCGGATATTCAGCTCTTTACCGGCGGACTTGCTGAAGTGGTAATAGAGATAGGTCTTGTTTGAAACATCCTTCACCGACACGTACTGATGAATGGCTTTCCAGCCCGAATTAATCTCAAAAGTCATGCCGTTTTGGCTGTACTGCGTGGTGGATTCAAACTGATTCGTCTGATTCTTCGCAGCATCGGTCATATCCGCAACAACAAGCGGCAATTTGGGCACATCCGCGTCAGCATCGGCGGCATATACATTGCCGATAGTCACGCGGGGACCGTCCCACTGCGCGCAGCCGGTATTATCAAAATAGAAGCGGACCTTGCTGACCGTTTTCAGGTCGGCGTCGCCGAATTTCGAGAGATCGGCTCGGATCCAAACATCGGTCACATCCTCCGACATCGTGACCTTGTTACCTTCAACAGTCGACCACTCGGAGCCGTAGCTATACAATATGGAATTGACAAGCGTTTTGGCACCGATGATTTCGTTTTCGCCGACGGTAATATC
>JBJEQI010000027.1:0-4098 GCA_051881675.1 Acutalibacteraceae bacterium | reverse complement strand
ATACACCTGACGAAACCATTTTTTCGTGTTAGAAATGGCTGTTTATTTGTTAGAATAGCATGATCTTAGTTTGAATCCGGGTTCAGATCTGGTTCTTTGTTCTCGCCCTGATCGGTCATATTTTCCCATCGGCTTCCGAAGTCATCTGAATCCGGAAGAAGCATTCCTTTTTCCATCGCTTGTGCAGAGGAAATCTTGGATCTGTAGTCGAGATGGGCGTAAATATTTGCGGTTGTGCTGAAGTCCGAGTGACCAAGCCATTCTTGAATCTGCTTAAGCGGCACACCATTTGCAAGCAGCAGGCTGGCACAACTGTGTCGGAGATCATGAAAACGCATTTTCGGCATCCCGTGCTTTTGGATAAACTTCGGGAAATACGGTGACATTAAAAGCGATCGGCTCGGTGAAAGAGTGCGGCGGCTATTGCCTGATCGAGAACGAGGCAGGGGCAAAAACATATACGCAGACCATTAAGCCGGGCGAAAGCATCACCGTTCGGTTTGTGCCGACTGCGGACGGCAACTACACCTTTGTCGGTGTATGGGGCAGCCTGCCTGCCGATGCAACGGATTATCTCCGCCGCACCGACCCCGCCGCGACGGGCGGCGATTCCGATGCGGATGATGTGAACACGCCCGCAAAGCCCACTCAGGCGGATCAGCCGTCCGACTCTGCCGACGGCGTTTATACCGTGCAGTCGGGCGATACGCTGTCGGGCATCGCGGAGCGGTTCTACACCACATCCGATAAAATCGCCGCGTACAACGGCATCAAGGACAAAGGGAATATTGAGGCGGGTCAGGCGCTGAAGATCCCGCCCGAGGATTATGCAATCCCCGAAGCGACTGCGCCGCAGCGGGCGACGGCTCCCGAAAAGGCGGACATTGATTCGCAAACCGAGCCTGACGGCAATGCGGCGGAGCCGACAAGCGCTCAATTCGCCGCTCAGCCCGATGCGGAAGATTAATGCAGATTTCTTAGCCTGTGATGCGAAAGGCGCTCATATACTTCTCTTGAATCTTTCATTGTATAAAATTATACCCCCTAATAACGAGCGTTTTTCGCCGCAGATAAACGGTCGGCTGATTGAGCACCGCGTGTTCAATCAGCCGATTTGTTATTATTTATGGCAATATTTTCGGATTGCTCGGAAGACAAATTCCGCCGTACCGTCGCCGCCTGCTTTATCGATGTTTGCTGTAAATTTGCCGCCCGCGGCATACATGGAACCGAGCCCGAACAGCACCTCGTCGGAACAGGTGTAAAAATACTCGGTGATAAAAGTTTGCAACTTTTTCACCTGTTCCTGCGCTTGTTCCGAATCAGGCGGCAGCTTGCGCATCGCGCCGAATTCGGTGAATATCGCCATCATCTGCGCATTCAGTTTTTGCGTTTCTTGGCTATCCCACCCTTTTGATTTTTCGCAGAACTCCTTATACTCCGCCGTTTGCCCGTAAGCGGCTTTTGCCTCGGCGGCGTATTTGTCAATTTGGCTTGTATCAAATGCTGTAAAATCCATTTTGTTTGCTCCAATCGTTTTGATTTCACGGGCAAGTCCGATCAGGCGCTCCAAATGCTCTTTTTTGAGCGTCAGCAGGGTGATTTGCTGTTCCAACGCCTTGCCGCGGTCAAAATGCGGGCTTTCCAGAATCGTTTTGATCTCTTTTAGCGGAAACTCCAGCTCTCTAAACAATAAAATCTGCTGCAACCGCTCCAGCGCCGTATCGTCATACAGCCGGTATCCTGCCTCCGTGACCGCGGTCGGCTTCAGCAGCCCGATTGCGTCGTAATGGTGCAGCGTGCGCACACTGACACCGCTCAACTTGCTGACTTCATTGACTGTCCTCATAGTGTTTCCCTCCCGTGTGAGTATAGTATAAACTATGACATAACGTCAGAGTCAATAGGTTTTTTTGAAAAAATATTATATTTTTTCAGGGCGCACATTCTTCGCCGCAGCCGAGGCTTGACTTTGTACTACAAAACGAATATAATTATAGTATAATGTGGAGGTGACACGATGAATTTTCAAACGACGCAGCTGTTGCTGGATGATCTGAAAACGTATTGCAATCTCGAGGATATTCGCATATCCACAGACAATACGGATTGGAGAGGCCGCCCGTATCAGTCGGATTTTGTCACGCTGATTGAATGTCAGGATGTTGGCTTTGAGGTGTTCGCTAATGAGATCATTGTGTTCTATTTCACAGATCACGTTCATTTTGAGGACTATTCCGGCGATCTCGAAGAGGGCGATCCGGACTATATTCAAAGAGCGCGGGAATTTTTGAAGCAGCTGTTCACATTGCCGCTGCGCAAATACGAGATCTACAAGGGTAAAAAACTGCGCGGCGACAAGTATTATTTTCTTTTGCCGAACGGTGAGGAAGAACGCATCGGCGGCACTTGGTACGGGCTGTTGGGGCTGCTCAATCCTTTTGCCAAAAAGCGGACGACGGCGGAAACATGGCAATACGACGCCGAGCAAAAGCGGTTTACAAGCGTTTCGCCGTGGGTGTATGACCCCGCCGCCGTCAACACGATAGCCATAGGCTCGCAGTGGCGCATTGAGATTTATGAAAATAATGGTGTTTACACCTATCAGATCTTTCATCTTGAGTTTGACGATTACGGCAGTCGGTATTTTTGGCTGCCGCATAATGAGGGCTGCGGCAGCTTTTTCGATACGGAGGAACGGGCGGCGGCGGACGCCGAGCGGCAAGTCAGGGATCTGATGGCACAAGAGCCTCCCCCGCGATCATAAGGCAGGGGTTCGGGGCATATTGGCGGATTGGTAGAAAAAGGGAAGCAAAAGCCGCTTCTGCCATGGCTGCGGCTTGAGATTGGAATGGATGGTATTACCTATGAGAAAAAGACTGTATGAGATTATATCCGCATCAAACGGCGGCGACAGACTAAGCTCGGCATACGATATATTGATGATAGCGGTGATTATCATAAGCTTAGTGCCGCTGGTTTTTAAGCAGACACTTGCGGTGCTGGAAATCACGGATAAGGTCTGCGCCTGCATTTTCATCATAGACTATCTGCTCAGGTGGATTACGGCGGATTATCGGTATGAGGGAAAACGCGCCGTAGCATTTATGCGGTATCCGTTCTCGGCGATGGCGCTGATAGATCTGATCTCGATTTTGCCGTCCGTTACGCTTCTGAATCAGGGATTTAAGCTGCTGCGGATTTTGCGGATGTTTCGCGCGCTCAGAGTATTCCGCGCGTTTAAGCTGTTTCGCTACTCAAAAAATGCACAGATTATCGCTAATATTTTCAAAAAGCAGAAAGGTCCGCTCAGCTATGTGCTGATACTGGCTTTGGGGTATATTCTGATTTCTGCGCTGATAGTTTTCAATGTCGAGCCCGACTCGTTTCGTTCGTTTTTCGACGCGATCTATTGGGCGACTGTTTCGTTGACGACCATGGGATATGGTGATATTTATCCCGTCACCGATATCGGGCGGGTTGTGACGATGATATCTTCTCTTTTTGGAATTGCGATCGTTGCTTTGCCTGCGGGTATTATCACTGCCGGATATATGGATGAGCTGAATCGTATCGCAAAGTCCGATCAAGAAGATTCCGACGGGCGGCAGTAACCTCTTTTGCTGCTGCAACGGGTCAAAGGCTTTATAGCACAAGCGCATACCGCGCGCCCCTAAGGCAGGGGTTGCGGATGTGGCACAGTCTTATTTATGCGGCTCGGTATAGGATATATTTCTCTTTTCAAAATTGCGGGTGCGCACCCTGCGGGAAAGATCGACGAATTTATCAGCGAAAAATAAGGTAAAAACATCCCGACTGCCATGCATTTCGGTGCGGCAGTCGGGGCGTTTTTATTTTTCAGAGTATTTTGAACTCGCAGGGTTTCGGATCAACCTATCAATTTTTGGTAAATATCTTCGAGCTTTCGAAGGTGTATTTCCTGAGAATAACTCTCCCGCATAATTGCCGCACTTTGATCGATCATTTGGTTTCTCAGTTCATCATTTTTGAGGATCCGAATGATCGCATCGGCAAATCCGCCGACATCACCGGGTTGGTATGTGTAGCCGTTTTTTTTCGTTAACAACCAGGTCGGGG
>JBJEQI010000026.1:0-4175 GCA_051881675.1 Acutalibacteraceae bacterium | reverse complement strand
TTCACGGGCAATACCGATTTCGGCATCCAGAATCTCGAATACGACGCATTCAGCAATAAGCTTCTCGCCGCCGTTTACTGCGGAAAAAAGCCGCAATTTGAAAACTACCCGATGTTCGTCATCGACCTCGAGGCGGCGCATGAATCCACTCCCGGTCAACGCCGCTACGGCATCGAAAGTACTAAAGGAATCCGATTCCCCTACGGCTCGACGGGCATGATCGCGCTCGGCGGCGGGTATTACTATTTTTCGGAAGACGGCAGCGACGGCAACACCTTCTTCACCGATGTCCGTCTGTATCGAGCGGACGGCGAGTCGGGCTTTGTGCGGGTGTAAATGAATAAAAGCAGTCCTGAGCGGCAGCGATTTGCCGCTCATTTTTTATGGCAAAAGAACAATTCGACGCGGTTTTGCGGCAAAAAACGCAAAAATATACAAAACTGCGCCATTATCGGCAATTATCGCTTGCAAATATGCAAAAAGTATGGTATCATTTAGTATAATTATTAATTGTTTGTGAATGAAAGGAAAACAACAGATGACGACTGAAAAAATTTGTATGTTAATAGCCATCATTGCCTATCTGCTGTTTGTTTTGGGAATCGGCGTGTATTACTCGCGCAAAAACCAAAACTCCGGCGATTTTTACCTCGGCGGGCGCAAGCTCGGTCCGCTCGTTACCGCGATGAGCGCCGAAGCGTCGGATATGAGCAGCTATCTTTTGATGGGCGTGCCGGGCGTTGCCTATCTCACCGGCGTTGCGGACGCGTTCTGGACCGCCGCGGGGCTTGCGATCGGCACCTATCTGAACTGGCTGATCGTTGCCAAACGGCTTCGCCGATACACCACCAAGACCAACTCAATCACCCTGCCCGACTACTTTTCCGACAGATTCCATGATACGCACCGCGTGCTGATGGTTGTCAGCGCGGTCGTGATCATCGTTTTCTTCGTACCCTATACAGGCTCGGGCTTCGCCGCCTGCGGCAAGCTCTTCTCTTCGCTGTTCGGCACCGATTATCACGTCGCCATGATCATCAGCGCAGTCGTTATCGTTGCCTATACCGCTCTCGGCGGCTTTCTTGCGGCAAGCACCTCCGACCTTATCCAGTCGATCATTATGACGGTCGCGCTGGTTATTATCTTCGGATTTGGCGTTGTTCAGGCGGGCGGATTTGACGCTGTCGTTAAAAACGCGCAGGCGCTCCCCGGCTATTTCAGCCTGACCGAAATACATAATCCCGCCAATCACACCTCCTCACCCTACGGCTTCATTTCGATCATCTCCATGCTCGCGTGGGGGCTTGGCTATTTCGGTATGCCGCACATTCTGCTCCGCTTTATGGCGATCAAAGATGAAAACAAGCTGAAGCTTTCCCGCCGCATCGCCTCGGTCTGGGTCGTGATCTCACTCGGCGTCGCGCTGCTGATCGGCATTGTCGGTCTTGCGATGACCAATTCGGGCGCGATCGCCGACCTTACCGCCAATTCGGGTACAGCGGAAACGGTCATCATCAAAATCGCCGATCTGCTCGGGTCCAACGGCTGGCTGTTCGCCATCATCGCGGGCATTATTCTTTCGGGAATTCTGGCGGCGACGATGTCCACCGCCGATTCTCAGCTGCTCGCCGCGTCGTCGAGCGTGTCGGAAAACATCGTGAAAAAATTCTTCGGGAAATCTGTTTCCGAAAAGAGTGCTATGCTGATCGCGCGGTTGTCCGTCATCCTGATTGCGGTCGTCGGAATCGTGATTGCATGGGACCCCGACAGCTCGATCTTCAATATCGTTTCCTTTGCATGGGCGGGCTTCGGCGCCGCATTCGGTCCGCTGGTCCTCTTCTCGCTGTTCTGGCGCAGGACCAACGCCGCAGGTGCGCTCGCCGGTATGATCACAGGCGGCGTGACGATCTTTGTCTGGAAATTCCTCGTCCGTCCGAACGTCCCCGCGCTCGATTTCTATGAACTGCTTCCCGCGTTCATACTCGCGTCAATCGCCATTTTGGTCGTCAGCCTCGCCACCAAAGCGCCCGATCAGTCGGTTTACGATGAATTTGACGCAGTTAAGGCGATGAAATAATCACCGTAAACTTTTCAAAATGCGATTTATGTACCGCCGCAAATCTTATTTTTGAGCATAATACAGCCGCCGCCGAACAAAATTCTGTTTTGCGGCGGATTTACTGTCATAGTGCGGTGAGTTTGGTTGTATTATGAATTGTGCGGCGGATATTTACACAGAATTTACATAATTTGCGTTTACTTTTCGGGCGTGCGGTGCTATAATATTGGCATACGCGGTTATCCCCCCCTGACGCGCCGTGCCGAACCGCACCCCATTACACACAGGAGTTGATCTCATGGCAGAATCTATCCAGCAATGGTTTGAAAGCATCGGCTGTCCGCCGTTTCTTGCAATATTCCTGATCTCTTTGCTCCCGATTCTTGAGCTGCGCGGCGGGTTGATCGCCGCGGCGCTGATGAATCTCCACTGGCTGCCGTCGATGGCGGTTTGTTACCTCGGAAACATTATCCCCGTGCCGTTCATTCTGATTTTTATTAAAAAGATTTTTGAATGGCTCAAAAAAATCGGTCCCATGCGGCGAATTGTCGAGCATTTTGAGAATAAAGCCGCGAAAAAGGTGGATGAAGCGGGCGAGCGAACCGGTTGGGGCAAGATTCTGTTTGTGTTTGCATTTGTCGCGATCCCCCTGCCCGGTACCGGCGCTTGGACTGGCGCGCTGATCGCTTCGTTTATGAATATGAAGCTCCGTCACGCTATCCCGACGATTCTTCTCGGCGTGCTCTGCGCGGGCATTATCATGCTGACGCTCTGTTTCGCGCTTCCCGAGGTCTTCAGCCAGCTGTTCGGATTCAGCTTTTCATAATCGGCGCAAAATTGCTGCGCTCCCAATAGCAAAATCAACACCCGAGAGGTCTATGCCTTTTCGGGTGTTGTTGTTTTCTTTGAACTTATAAAGCGTCGGCTGTTCGCCGAATTCCCACGCATTTATCCGAACCTCCCTGTGATATAATCCTCGGTGCGCTTATCCTGCGGCTGTGAAAACATCGTCTCCGTCTTGGAAAATTCCACCAAATCCCCCAGCAAAAAGAAGGCGGTGTTATCCGAGATGCGCGCCGCCTGCTGCATATTGTGCGTGACGATAACGATAGTATATTTTTCTTTCAGTTTCAGGGCAAGCTCTTCAATATGAGAGGTCGAGATCGGGTCGAGCGCCGAGGTCGGCTCATCCATAAGGAGTACCTGCGGCTCTACCGCCAGTGCGCGGGCAATGCAGAGCCGCTGCTGCTGACCGCCCGAAAGCCCCAACGCGTTCTTTTTCAGCCTGTCCTTTACCTCGTCCCAAATAGCCGCATCGCGCAGAGAGCGCTCCACAATCTCATCCAGCCTGCTGCGGCTGCGGACGCCGTGGGTGCGCGGACCGTAGGCGATATTGTCGTAAATGCTCATCGGGAACGGGTTCGGCTTTTGAAACACCATGCCGATGTTTTTGCGAAGCTCGTTTACATCGACGGATGAGTCGTAAATATTCTGCCCGTTCCACAGCACCTCGCCTGTGATCTTCACATCCGCAATCCGATCGTTCATGCGGTTCAGTGTTTTCAAAAATGTGGATTTGCCGCAGCCGGACGGACCGATCAGCGCGGTAATGCTCCTCTCGGGGATTTCCATACAGATGTTTTTCAGCGCCTGCGATTTTCCGTACCACAGGCACAGATTTTTGACGGTTATAATCGGATTCATAGACTTCTCCTTTTTTCAAAACAGCGGCTGACCAGCATGGCAACGAAATGGATGATCAGCGTTAAAATCATTAAGACGGCGGCGATCGCAAAGGCGATTTCAAATTCGCCCTGCTCCTTTGCGTAGACATAGAGCGCCACGGTCAGCGTACAGCCCGAGCTGACGAGTCCGCCGAAAAAACCGCTCAGCGCATGGGCAAATCCCGCCGTAAACAGCAGCGCCGCCGATTCCCCGAGGATTCTGCCGACCGAGAGGATGCATCCCGTAATGACGCCGTCGGCGCATCCGGGAAGCACCACCGTGCGGATAACCCGCCACTTGCCTGCCCCCAGTCCGAGCGCCCCCTCCCGATAGCTTTGCGGCACCGTTTTCAGGCTCTCCTGCGCGGTGCGCATCACGGTAGGCAGATTCA
>JBJEQI010000025.1:0-4204 GCA_051881675.1 Acutalibacteraceae bacterium | reverse complement strand
ATGTTTTTGTTCCAGCAGGAGCGAAACCGGTACACAGCCCGCATCCAGCGCCCGCGCGGTTTGGTTTGTATACGCGTTCCCCGGGCGCGAAGCGCAGCCGCCTTGCGTGATCGAGGAGCCGTAGAACACGATCGGCCGCTCGATTGTAAGCGGCTCGGGCGGCAGGACTGCCGCGTCGCTGTCCAGCCCGACCAGCAGCTCCTTAACATCAGTATACAGCGGAAAATAGATCATGATCTCGCGCACCGCCTTATCGGGATAGGGCGGTGCCTCGCTCTCAAACGATTCCCCCACGTCATAGGGCGGGATAAAGGTCCGGCGGTAGCGCCATTTGCCGTTTTCGCGCTGAAACATATCCAGCCCCGCGGTGCCCGACAGCGGAAAATGGCTCATGCGCCCCGCCCAGCCGAGCTTTGCCGATATGGCGAGCCGACGGCTGTCGGTCTTAAATCGGACGCAGCCGCCTGCGGTGTTGGCGTGCAACGCGTACACGCCCTCGCTGACGGCTTTTGCAACCGCCTCGGACAGGCGGCGGAACATCCCGTTTTCGTAAAAAACGCCGCTGACGGCAAAGGGAGGGGTGTTTACATCGTAAAAGCTAAGCCCGCCGCGCTCGGTGAGCGCTTTGACCTCGAAATTTTTATCGATTTTTGAAATATCCATGCAAATCACCAGCAAAATTGGGTAGTTTTATCTTGACACTTAGCCGACGGTGATCTTCTCCTGCGGCAGGTGCGACAGATCGGCGCGCTTTTCGGAAAGGGCGGCGAAGATGAACGTCATGCCGCCGACCCTGCCGAAGAACATCAAAAAGATGAGAATGACCCTCGACGCGGCGCAAAGCGCAGGGGTCAGCCCGAGCGACATACCGACCGTTCCGACTGCGGAGGCGGTTTCAAACATGGCGCTGAGCAATGGCAGACCCTCGATACGGCAGATCAGCAGCGAGCCGACGAGGAAGAGCGCGGTATACATCACGATGACGGCGACCGCGTTGCGGACCGCGTCGTCGCCGATTCGTCTGCCGAAGCACCGCACATCCTTTTTGCGGCGGAATGCGGCAAAGGCGGCGGCGCAGAGCACGGCGACAGTCGTCGTTTTCATGCCGCCCGCGGTCGAGCCGGGTGCGCCGCCGATCAGCATGAGGATGATCGTAACGGCGGCGGATGAGTCGCCGAACTTTGTTAAATCCACGGTGTTGAACCCTGCGGTGCGGGGGGTGACGGTTTGAAACGCGCTCGCCAGCACCCGCTCGCCTAAGTCCATATCAGCAAACTCGCTGCCGCTGAAGCCAAAGAAGAAAAAGAAGCAAAACGGCAGCACCAGCAAAGCGGCGGTGACGGCAAGCACGACCTTGCTCTGCATACGCCAGCGGCGGATATGCAGCCCGTGGCGGCGCATATCGTCCCACGTAACAAACCCGATTCCGCCGATCAGGATGAGCAGAATCGTGACGATATTGACTAACGGATCGGCGGCATAGGAGGTGAGCGAGGAGAACGGGCTGCGCGTGCCCATCAGGTCAAATCCCGCGTTGCAAAAGGCGGAAACCGAGTGAAATACCGCGCGCCAAATTCCACCGAAAAAGCCGAAATCGCGGATAAATACGGGCGAAATCAGCAAAGCGCCCGCCCCTTCGATAACGGCGACTGTTTTGACGATAAATCCGGTCAGTTTCACGATTCCTCCGAGATTCGGAGCAGAAATTGCTTCCTGCATGGTACTGCGGCTGCGCAGTCCGATTTTTCTGCCCGCAAAGCGGGACACGGCGACGGTGAGGGTGACGATCCCCAGTCCGCCAACCTGGATGAGCAGCAGTATGACCGCCTGACCGAACGCCGACCAATAGGTTGCGGTGTCCTGCACGACCAGCCCTGTGACGCAGACGGCGGAGGTAGAGGTGAACAGCGCGTCGAGAAACGGCGCGCCGCCGCCGCGGTTGGTAGCAAAGGGCAGCATGAGCAGCAGCGTTCCCAGTGCGATCGCACAGAAGAACCCTATGAATATCACCTGTGAGGAGGAAATATATCTTGCTTTGCGCGGAAGTGCCACGGATAACGCGCCGCCTTTCGTTGTGTTCGTTCGGTATATTTTGCCGCGGGTTCTGAGCCGACGGCATTCAGCTGAGAAAATACCGCCCGAGAGCGCTGAATCGGCAAAGGGACGGCAGTATTGCGTTGTATGAATCGGTATGCGGGTCAGTCCTGCTCCCTCGGAAGCATTTCATAGAATTTATCGGACAGCGAATCCAGCCAGTCGCCCTCGAACAGCTCAATCAGACCGTTATCGCAGTTGTTGGCGATGGCGGGCGTCATCGGGATTCTGCCGAGGATGTCAATACCGTGCCGCGCGGCGATCGCTTCCAGCTTGCTCTCACCGAAAACGTGAATCTTTCTGCCGCAGTCGGGGCAGAGAACATAGCTCATATTTTCCACGATTCCGAGAATCGGAATGTCCATCATATCCGCCATTTTGACCGCTTTTTCAACGATCATCGAAACCAGCTCCTGCGGCGAGGTGACGATGATGATGCCGTCGACGGGAATCGACTGGAACACGGTCAGCGGGACGTCGCCCGTTCCGGGAGGCATATCGATAAACATGAAGTCCACATCGCCCCACATAACGTCCGACCAGAATTGCTTAACGGTTCCGGCGATGACGGGACCGCGCCAGACGGCGGGATCGGTCTCGTTTTCCGTGAGCAGATTTAAGGACATCAGCTCAGTTCCCATCCGCGATTTGACGGGGAAGATTCCCGATTCGTTGCCGGTTGCGCGCTCATGGATACCGAACATTTTCGGAATCGACGGACCGGTAATGTCCGCGTCGAGCACGGCGGTTTTATAGCCGTCGCGCTGCGCGATGACGGCGCTCATTCCCGTGACAAGAGATTTGCCGACGCCGCCCTTTCCCGATACAACGCCGATGACCTTTTTGATATCGGACATTTCGTGCGGAGCGACCAGAAAGCTCTCCTTGGAGCGCTCGGAGCAATTCTCGGAGCAGCTTGAACAATCGTGTGTGCAGTTTTCACTCATGGGTATTGTTTCCTTTCATCTTTGCATAATTCGGCTTCAGCGTCCGCTTTTGCCGAGCATTTTAATAAGGTTGACCGCTGTTACCGCGGCGGCTGCGCCCGCAATGACCGACATGGTCAAAAGCTTGCGGTTGTGCGCCTTTTTCAACCTTTTGGACATGGTTGCATACGGTCGGATTTCCCGATCGCCCTCCGGCGATATTTCAAAGTCCGCGGGCGCGGGCGACAGATCGTAAAAATCATAATAGCGTCTGCATTTATCACAGCCGCGCAGGTGCTCGTCCACGGCGCGGACTGTATCAAAGCTTGCGATTTTGTCTTTATAAATGCCGACAAGATCCATAACAATGTCACAGGATAAATTCATCTTTCAATTCCTCCGATAGCTTTGTTTTTGCTCTGAAAAATATGACCTTTGCCGAGTTTTCGGTAATGCCGAGCGCGGACGCGACCTGCGAAAAGGTCAGATCCGCATAGATGCGCAAAATAACAACATCGCGGTATTTTTCGGGCAGTGCAGTCACGGCTGCGGCGATATATTCGCGGGCGGCTTTTTGCTGCAACTCGTCGGCGGGGTTCGCACCCGCGCCGCTTTTATCAAGACAGTATTTTTCGATCACCGTGAAATCCAGCGTGTCGAAGCCAAGGCGGTTTTTCCGAAGATATTTGAAATAGGTGTGCTTGGCGATGGACGCCAGCCATGTGAATATCTCGCACTTTCCCTCGAACCGACGGAACGAGATGAAAGCCTGATAAAACGTTTCCTGAGTAAGTTCCTCCGAAAGATCGGAATTTTTGGTCATTTTGAAGAGAAATGCATAAATCCGCGTGAAATAGTCACGGTATATTTTTTCAAACAGTTCCTCCATTATTCAGATGGGTCACCTCACCTAAATTATGTTGATAGAACTATTATATATGTTTGTAGCCGATTTGTCAAAAAAAATTACAGAAAAAAGTAAAATATTTCTCGGAAATCCTGTAACTATTTCGGATGAATATGTACTAATTAACAGTTTGAAGGGCAAACTGCCTTTTATTCTTTAAAATTTCAGTGGTTAAGGATTTGAGTCGTTATGTCATTTAATATCATCGGTACGGGTATGTATGTTCCCGAAAAAATCATCACCAACGACGACCTTGCGCAGATTGTCGAAACGAACG